>WLDR01000014.1 GCA_009704705.1 Actinomycetota bacterium
ACATGCGCACGCGTGCGCGTCAGACCAGACAACATCTGCGAAATCGACCATTCCAAGTCTCTGGCCAGATTCGACAGAGTCACCGACGGAAACCACCGCACGCACCGGCTCGATAGACGAAACGACCCCGCCTCCGTGGTCGACAGTGATCACGCCCCGGCCGGCGACGAGGCCGGCGAACAGAACTCGACCCGAATCGGGTGAGCGAACATCCTGACCTTCGACGACCGCAATGTCGATGCCGCGGTGTCCGGCCGAATACTCGGTGGCGGGGGCTCGAAACTCGCGCGTCACGGTGCGGGGCGCATCCACCGGCCAGACCCACGAGTTGCTCAACACACCGGCGAACGCCGGCTCGGCGGGCAGAATCGCGGCCGACAACGACGCCGCGACAAGTAGGGAGACCCCGGTGCCCACCGTCACCGGCCAGCCGCGAGCCGATCGAACCGGAACAAACGTGTGACGACGACGACGACGGTGGATGCGCATGCGCGCACCCTCACACGTCACGCGAGACTAGTTCGCGCGTTCTGCCTCAAACTGTGCAAACATCTCTTCTTCACGAGCCTTGCGGGGATAGAAGATCCAGGTCAGGGCAGCACCCACGAGCATCGCGGCGATGCCGGTGAGATAGGCCGCGTCCGAGCCAGCCAAGAACGACGCGCGAGCGGCCGAAACAATCGCATCGCTGTATTGCGGGAACTGCGCCGCCAAGTCAGACGCGCTGCCGAAAGATGACCGAAGTTGCGAGCCGATTTGAGTCGTGATGCCGGCCTGCACATCTGCCGGTGCTGCCGCGATACCGGCCGCCACCGAAGCGGCGTAGCTAGCCCCAAGAATCGCCCCGAGAAGGGACTGCATAATCGCTCCGCCAAGGTCGCGCTGCAGGTCACCCGTACCCGAAGCCATGCCCACCCGCGTCACCGGCACCGATGCGGTCAACGAGTGCGACGCCGGCGTTCCGGCGATACCGACTCCCGCACCGATGAGAGCGTACGACAAAACAACCGACGCAACGGGGGTGCTGGTCGTCCACAGCGCATACATCGAGACGAAACCGAGCGTGCAGAGCGCGAAGCCGATGAGCAGCGTGATGCGCGAGCCAAATCGGGCGATCAGTCGGCTCGACATGGGTGCCGTCACAACCATCAGAATCACGCAGGGCAAAATTGCCAAGCCTGCCTCGAGCGTGTTGTAGTCGAGCACGTTCTGCAAGAACTGCTGGCCGACAAACATCGCGCCCATCAGCGAGCCAAACACGATGATGCCCGAAACCGCGGCGACCCAGAACGTGGTCCGCGCCGCGTATTTCAAGTCAAACAGTGGCTCGCGCACGGTGGACTGTCGCCAGAAGAACGCCACACCCGAGACCAGCGCAATAGCAAACATGACCAATCCTGTCGATGACTGATCGGGCAACGTGATGAAGTTGATTCCCAGCACCAGAGCGCCGATGAAGGCAGCAGACAGAACGCCCCCCAGGTGATCAACCGGCTCACTCGTTTCATTCACTCGGCCGGGCACTTCCTTCCACACCAGGTAAATGGCGGGAAGCGCAAACGGGATCGCGATGACGAACGCCCATCCCCAGGGCGCAACCATCAACAAAGCGCCGGCAAGCAGAGGAGACATCGCCGACATGGCGGCACCAAGCGCTGACCACAACGCAATCGCTCGAGTGCGCGCGGCTCCAAACCACAACGCAGAAATCAGGGCCAACGTGGTTGGATACGCCATGCCGGCCGCAAAGCCGCCGAGCAGTCGCGACAGCGCGAGCACTTCAACGTTGGGGGCGAGAGCAGACATCACCGCGGCCGGAATGCCCGCAATCAAGCCGATGAGCAGCATGTTCTTGCGCCCGTACCGGTCACCAATCGCGCCGAGGTACAGCACCGTGGCCGCAAGTCCGAGTGAGAATCCCATCGCCACCAGGTTCAACCCGGTCTGCGAAGCGCCGAGGTCTTTGCCGATCTCGGGCAGGCCGACGTTGGCCACCGCAAGATTCATGTTCGCCACACCCGCTCCCAGAATCAGGGCGGTCAGGATGCGCCCACCGTTCTTGGGGGCGGAAGCACGTGAGTTCGCAGTCATAACGTTCCCTACGGTACACTTTGAGTACGGTATCGGAAACGGTATCGAATTCGCGTGCTCACCAACTTCGCGAAACCCCATCGGTCGGTAGATTCATGTGACTCTCCGCGGGGCCACGAACGGGCACCAGGGCTTATCTCCGCCGGAGAAAAGCGACAAAACCGCAAATTGGCGTGGCCCTCGTGCGCGCCGAAGAATAAGGACATGGCCATGGCCGTTGTAACCATTCGCCAGCTGCTCGACAGCGGCGTTCACTTTGGACACCAGACTCGTCGGTGGAACCCGAAGGTAAAGCGATTCATTCTTGCCGAACGTTCTGGCATTCACATCATCGACCTTCAGCAGTCGCTTGCCTACATCGACAAGGCGTACGAATTCGTGCGTGACACCGTTGCCCACGGTGGCACGATCCTTTTCGTTGGCACCAAGAAGCAGGCCCAAGAGGCAATCCGCAACGAGGCAACTCGTGTCGGACAGCCCTTCGTCAACGAGCGTTGGCTCGGCGGTCTGCTCACCAACTTCCAGACGGTCGGCAAGCGCCTGGCCCGCATGAAAGAACTCGAAGAGCTTGACTTCGAAGACGCGAGCAAGAGCGGCTTCACTAAGAAGGAACTCCTCATCAAGAAGCGCGAGCTCGACAAGCTCCACAAGAGCCTCGGCGGTATCCGCAACCTCACTAAGACGCCAAGCGCGATGTGGGTTGTCGACACCAAGAAAGAGCACCTCGCTATTGACGAGGCACGCAAGCTCGGCATCCCCGTTATTGGAATTCTCGACTCGAACTGCGACCCCGACGAAATGTCGTACCCGATTCCCGGCAATGATGACGCCATTCGTTCGGTTGGCCTGTTGACGCGCATCATCGCTGACGCCGTGGCCGAGGGTCTCATCGCGCGACACCAGAAGCCTGCTGAGGGTGACAACGCTGAGCCGATGGCTGAGTGGGAGCGCGAACTTCTCGAGCAGGGAGCCGCCGCTGAGGCTGCTGTCGACGCTGCACCTGAGGCCGCTGCTGAAGCCGCGCCTGAGGCCGCTGCTGAAGCCACACCGGAAGCCGCGCCCGAAGCTGCTGCCGAGTAACTCACTTCCCGCATCACGCGACACACACGAATTCAAGGAGAAACGAAAGTAATGGCTGATTTCAGTCTGGAAGACGTCAAGACCCTGCGCGAGCGCCTCGGCACCGGCATGGTCGACACCAAGAACGCCCTGGTTGAAGCCGGCGGTGACATGGAGAAGGCAGTTGAAATCCTTCGCCTCAAGGGAGCAAAGGGCAACGCAAAGCGTGCCGACCGTTCCACGAGTGAGGGTCTCATTGCCTCGGACGCCACTGACAAGCGCGCCACGATGATTGAGCTCGCCTGCGAGACCGACTTCGTTGCCAAGGGTGACAAGTTCGTCGCGCTCGCCGACGTCGTACTCAAGGCCGTTGTTGCTTCGGGTGCGAAGACCGTCGACGAGGCGCTCGCTGCCAAGGCTGGCGACAAGACGGTTGCTCAGGCGATCGACGACGAAGCTGCCATCATCGGCGAGAAGATCGAACTGCGCCGCGTGGCAGTCGTCGAAGGTGACAACATCGCGGTCTACATGCACCAGACGAGCAAGGACCTCCCACCGCAGGTTGGTGTGGTCGTTGCCTACTCCGGTTCCGACGCAGCAGTTGCTCGTGGCGTGGCCATGCACATCTCGTTCGCTGACCCGCAGTACCTCTCGCGCGACGACGTTCCGGCCAGCGAGGTCGAGAACGAGCGCAAGATCGTCACCGAAATTACCCGCCAGGAAGGCAAGCCGGAGGCGCAGATCGAGAAGATCGTTGACGGTCGTCTCGCTGCGTTCTTCAAGCAGGTCGCACTCCTCGAGCAGGACTACGCAGCTGACGACAAGCAGAAGGTGTCGAAGGTTCTCTCTGACGCCGGTGTCACCGTGGTGGGATTCGCCCGCTTCAAGGTTGGCGCATAACCTCGTCGCTCAACGCGAACGCGTGAAAACGGGTCGGATGCCTTGCGCATCCGGCCCGTTTCATTTGCGATTTCGCTCACAAATGTGAGCACAGACGGCGCGCCCGAAGACGCATGCGACTCCGGTCGGCGTAGTTTTCTACTCAGCACCTGCGTAACCGAAAGAGGATGACATGACACCCGCAAAAAGCCGCCGTCGAGTACTCCTCAAGCTTTCGGGTGAGGCGTTTGGCGGCGGGTCGCTCGGTGTCAACCCAGACGTGGTGAGTGAGATCGCGCGCGAGATTGCCAAGGCCGCAGAAGAAACCGAAATTGCCGTCGTCGTGGGTGGAGGAAACTTCTTTCGCGGTGCCGAGCTTTCGCAACGGGGGATGGACCGGTCTCGTGCTGACTACATGGGCATGCTCGGCACGGTCATGAACGCACTTGCGCTGCAGGATTTTCTCGAACAAGCGGGTGCGGAACCACGCGTTCAGTCGGCCATTTCGATGGCTCAGGTGGCTGAGCCCTACCTGCCACTTCGCGCAATCCGCCACCTGGAAAAAGGTCGTGTTGTCATTTTCGGTGCGGGTGCCGGTCTCCCATTCTTTTCGACTGACACGGTGTCGGCTCAGCGCGCACTCGAGATTCACGCCGATGAGGTGCTCGTTGCCAAGAACGGCGTCGACGGCGTATACGACTCTGATCCGCGGTCAAACCCCGATGCGCAGATGCTCTCTCGGGTGACCTTCCAGGATGCCCTGCAGCGCGGTCTCAAAGTCGTCGACTCGACCGCGTTCAGCCTCTGCATGGATAACGGAATGCCCATGCGCGTCTTCGGCATGGAGCCCGAGGGCAACATCGCCAAGGCCATCCGCGGCGACGACATCGGCACACTCGTCTCCAACTAGACTTTCGTGTGGCGCAATTTGCGCCGAAATCTTTTCGAGTTGGGAGCATGCGAGATGATCGCTGACGTTCTGTCTGAGACCAAAGACCGCATGGCAAAGGCCCTCGAGGTCGCAAAAGAAGACTTCTCGACGATTCGAACCGGACGCGCGAACCCGCAGATGTTTCAGAAGATCATGGTCAGCTACTACGGCACGCCTACGCCACTCGCGCAGCTCGCGTCGCTGAGCAATCCCGAAGCCCGCACGATTCTCGTCACCCCGTTCGACAAGTCCGCATTGCGCGACATTGAGCAGGCCGTTCGCGACGTGCCGAACCTCGGGGCAAACCCGACGAACGACGGCGCGGTCATCCGCGTCACGCTTCCCGAACTCACCGAAGAGCGTCGCAAAGAGTTCGTCAAGATTGTGAAGACGAAGGGCGAAGACGCCAAGATCGCGTTGCGCAACATTCGCCGCAAGTCAAAAGACGACCTGGATGCGCTCAAGGGCGATGTGGGCGACGACGACCTGGCGCGCGCTGAGAAGGAACTCGAGGCGATCACAAAGACCCACGTTGACGCCATCGACGATGCGCTAAAGCGTAAGGAAGCGGAACTCCTCGAGGTTTAGTCATGGCCGACTCCAGCGACAAACTCTTAGGGCTTGACCAAGCCCTCGCTCACCTCGAAGAGGCCAACGAGCGCGTCAACAAGCGCGCCGGTCGCGACCTCGCCGCGGCCATATTCGTCGGACTCATCCTCGGAGCCGGGGTCATCGTGACCCTGTTCGTCGTCGATAAGCAATGGTTCATTCTGTTCGGATGCGTGCTGGTCGGTGCGGCCACGGTCGAACTTGCTCGCGCTTTTCGCCATAAGGGATTAATCGTTCCGGTTGCTCCCGTTGCCATCAGTGTGCTCGCGGTCATCCCGATCACTTTTTATTTCGGCGTCAGCTGGGCCTGGGTTGGAATTGCAGGTGGCATTGCCCTCACGGTCATCGTTCAGTCACTGATGAAGTCCGTCGGCCGGCGCACCTTCGCACTGGGTGGCTCGGCGCTGGCCGCAGTCTTTACCCTCGTCTACACGCTCGGCCTTGGTTCCTTTAGCATCGCGCTTGTTGCTCAGCCGAATGGACAGAACTGGACACTGTCGATGTTGATTCTCGCCGTGTCAGCGGACGTCGGGGCTTTCGCCGCCGGCGTGCTTTTTGGCAAGCACCTGATGGCTCCGCGAATCAGCCCCAAGAAGACGTGGGAAGGATTCGCTGGTGCTGTCGTTGCGGTCGCCGTTGCGGGAGTCTTTCTTGCACTCTTCTCGATCGACCAGCCGATTTACATCGGCATCGTGCTCGGAGTGTTAGTGCTGATCACAGCCACTGCGGGCGACCTCTTCGAGTCGCAGCTCAAACGTTGGCTCGGCATCAAGGACATGAGTAACTGGCTCGCCGGTCACGGGGGATTTCTCGATCGGCTCGATTCGATTCTCCCCTCCGGATTTGTTGTTTACGTCTTCTACCTTCTGTTGAATCTTTGAGAGAGTGAACACTGTGAAATCTTTCCCGCACGCAGCAAAGACGACTTCGGGTTACGACCCCGAGGCAGTGGATGCCTTTCTCATCGAAGCCCGCGCCGCGTATGAAGCGGATTCTCCGACTGCCCGCGTGAACAGCAGGGTGGTGCGTGAAACGTCGTTTCCGATGAAGCGGGGCGGTTATGTCATCGAGCAGGTTGACAACGCTCTCGAGCGTCTCGAAGTTGCGATGGCCGAGCGTGAGCGTGAGCGCGCGATTGAGACGGAAGGCTGGGAGGCATACACAAAGCGACTCCTCGAGTCGTCGACCGAGGTTCTCGTTCGGCTGAACCGACAGGCTCGCAAGCGTTTTCGTCGCGCCAACTTTCTCACCGTCGGGTACAAGGTCTCTGATGTCGATGCCTTTGCGGTACGCGTGGTTGGTTATCTTGAGGCAGGTGCCCCGCTGACCTCGGACGACGTTCGAAACGTGGTCTTTCGGGCCCAGCGCGGCGGATACGACGAGCGACAGGTGGACGCTGTGCTCGACGCCGTGATCGAGGCAATCCTCGCCTCGGGGCGTCGCTAACTGCCCGTTACGCGAACTCCATGTTGATCGCGGTGTGTTGGCTACGCGGTTTCCGGCGCGCGGTCGGCGTAAAATTGCCAACATGGTGAGGCATCGGAATACCCGTCGCGCGTGGCGCGATGTGACGGCCAAACCTCGCGCGACTCGAAACGGTGTTCACGGGGCACCCGTCGATGACGTTGATTTGCTCCCGCTCGACGAGACGGACCCGTATCGGCTGCGCTTCTCGTGGAGAAAACCCGTTGTCGTGCTGGCCTTCTTTTTTTGTTCCGCGGTCATGTTCGTCAACGCCGTTGACCCCTACTCCGGTGCGACCGCGTCGCCGTACTTTCGAATTCCTCCACCCGTTTCGCCCGACGTGAACACGCAAAACGTCACGGCAACCGGTGGTTCACAAAACGCGGGGCGTGACCAGTTCACGGTTGAAGACGCGCGACTCGTGATTCCAGAACAGGGAGTGCCTGATCCGGAATCGGCGAAGGCGATCGGATACCAGATGGTGATGGAACGTGGCTGGGGCGCTGACCAGTACGACTGCCTCGCGCTGTTGTGGGATCGCGAGTCGAACTGGAACCATCTCGCAGAAAACCCGTCGAGCGGTGCCTATGGAATTCCTCAGGCGCTCCCCGGTGACAAGATGGCGACCGTCAGTGACGATTGGCGTACCAACCCAGTTACCCAAATCACATGGGGCCTTCGTTACATCGAAGCTCGTTACGGCTCACCGTGTGGCGCGTGGGCGCACTCCGAAGAAATGAATTGGTACTAGTCGTGGCGCGCAATCGCCGTTCGCGCAAGCGCGATGGCGAACACGAACCCCTTGATGTTTCATCCCTCATGTTGGGCGCACGGCGCACGGAGACGAGGAACGGATCCGAGTGGATTGTTCAGCCGATTGGCGCGGCTTCCGCAGTAAAGGCATATACCTGCCCGGGATGCTCGCTCGAGATTGCCCCCGGCGTTGCACACCTCGTGGCGTGGCGAGCTGATGACATGTTTGGCGACGACGCGGCGATTGAACAGCGCCGTCATTGGCACACGCACTGCTGGAAGGTGGCGCGCTAAATGATCGAAATACGAGGCGGCGTCGAGCTCCCGGCCCACCGAGAAGAAATCGAATTGCACACGCGCGATGGGCTCACCCTTGTGGGCGAGTTGGCCATGCCGATTGACCGCAATCCCGTGGCAACCATCGTGGCATTGCATCCGTTGCCGACCGCCGGCGGTTTCATGGATTCGCACATCCTGCGCAAAGCAGCTAACCGTTTGCCCGCTCTCGCCGACATCGCGGTGTTGCGCTTCAACACACGGGGCACCAAGAGCCCGCGCGGAGTGAGCCAAGGCGAGTTTGGCCACGGCGTCACCGAAGAACACGATGTTGCCGCGGCGATGGAATTCGTCAAGGAACGCAAACTGCCAAATGTCTGGCTGGTGGGTTGGTCGTTCGGAACCGAGTTGGCGCTCAAGTACGGTCTTGACCATGACATCTCGGGAGCGATTCTGTTGTCACCACCGCTGCATCGCGCAACACCTGACGAGGTGGCTGCCTGGAACGGAAATCCCCGAAAGCTCGTTGCTCTCATTCCGGAACTTGACGACTACCTGAAGCCGGATGAGGCCGCCGAGCGATTCGCGAGCATCGGGCACATCGAACTCGTCGCCGTCGAGGGCGGAAAGCACTTGTGGGTCGGAGAGACCCAGGCCGCGCGCGTACTCAACGAGATTGTGCAGCGGTTGAACCCCGCGGCGGCACCGCTACCCGAAGAGTGGGACGAGGGTCGCTAGCGCTTTTCCTGCATGGGCATGATGACCTGCTTCACAATCAAGACGATCGAAGCGGCAACGGGAATCGCGATGAGCGCCCCGAGAATACCCAGCAGCGAACCGCCGGCGAGAGCTGCAATCACAACAATCGACCCCGGAATCTGAACCGCGCGGTTCATGATCTTGGGGCTCACCACATACGCTTCAACCTGCATGTAGATGATGTAGTAAATCGCGGCAATTAGCGCAACGGTTGAGTCGGCGAGCACGAGCTGTGCGAGCACGATGATGATGGAACCGGTGAGCGTTCCCACGAGCGGAATCAACGACATGCCGAACGCAATGAATGCGAACACGATGGCTGCGCGCCCGCCGATGACGGTCAACAAAATGAATGTCAATATGCCGTTCAGCAGACCAAGAAGAATCTGGCCGACGACATACCGACCCACTCCGTCGGTGATCTGCGTGCTCAATTCGATGAAGCGATCCCGGTTCGATGCGGGAACCAGGCGGTAGGTCGCGTTCTTGATGTGCTTGAGCGAAGCGGTGAAATACAGGGTCAGAATGAGCACGACAAAGGCGCCGAAAACTCCGTTGGCAATCGAAACGCCGACAGCAAGTGCGCCACCGGCAATTTCCAAGATGTGCGTTGGGTCCTTGAAGAAGTTGGCAACCTGGTTAATCAAAGCGTCGACATCGATGATTCCGTTGAACTGAGTGTTCAAGTAGCCGGCCCAGTCTTCTGTCTTCATGCTTTCGATCAGAGCGGGAAGACCGACGATAAAGCCGGAGGCCTGTTCGGTCACGAGCGGGATAATTGACAACACCAAAATCGTGACACCGAGCAGAACAACGGCCAAGACCAGAACAATGGCTGCCCACCTGGGCAACTTCTTGTTTTCGAGCCAATTAACCGCCGGGTCGAGGCCGAGGCTCAAAAAGAGTGCGGCGCCGATGTAGGTCAGGATGGTCGCCAATGAGGTCATCGCCGACATCAACATGAGGGCAATGCCCACGCCGAATGCCCCGAAGAGTCCGACACGGAAAGCGTTCTGAATGCGCATGGGGTTCTTTCTGGCTTGAACTTGCGGTGATGACGTTTTACTCGGCATTGGGCTGGGGCTTTCGACGTGATCGCGGCTGCGGTTTGGACGAGGTATCCCAAATGGTGGTTGCCTGTGCCACGAGAGAGCGCAGGTCTTCGAGGTAGCTTCCAATCGCCTCGCGCTCTACGCGGAGGTCGGCAACGCGTGCCTCCGCTGCCGCAATGGCCTCACGCGACTGCTTGTCGGCGGCCTCAACCAATGCGACCGAGGTCTTCTTGGCATCTTCAAGAATCTTCGCGATGTGCTTGTCGGTTCGAAGACGCAGCTCGCGCGCTTCCTTCTGGGCAAGCATCTCGATTGCATCCGCTTCGAGTTTCTTATCCGCTGTTCGAGCCCGCGCCTTGGCCAATTGGTCTTTAGCGGCGTCAAGGTACTTTTGCGTGAGCATGACCGCTTCTTGATGTTTTTTGAGATATTGCTTCTCAGCGTTGTCTGCCACGACCGACTTTTCTGTCTCGAGACGCAGCGCAGCCACAACCTCTCGCAGCGTCGGCTTTTCGCCACGCTTGGCCTCCATCTTGTCGCCTTCTTCTTTAATGAAGACGAGGCGCATCTCGGCGATTTGGCGTTGAGCTTCGGCAAGCTGTTCGTCGATTTCCCGTCGAGCGGTCGACCGGGCGTTGGCGACTTCGGTCGCGATCTGGCCGCGCAATTCAGCGGCATCGTGTTCGGCTTCTTTGACCAGCACTTCTGCCGAAGCTTGCGCTTGACTCATCATCGACGACGACTTGGTTTCGGCATCCAGAATGATTCCCGCTGCCTGGCGTTCGGCTTCTTCCACGATCAGTTGAGCAGTCGCGGTTGCTTCATCGAGCATGATCTCGATTTCGCGGTCCACGTTGGCACGAATGTTGAATGAGTCAGTTTCGGCTTTTGAAACCAGGCGAGCGGCCTGTTCTTCTGCGTTGCGCAAGGTGGATTCGAGTTTCGCGCCGAGGCCGGCGTACGTGGGATCACCGACCTCACGAAGGTCGGTTTCCAGCGAATCAATCCGCATCGTCAGTTCTGCGATGAGGCCGGATTGCTCATCTGTCACAGTCTTGGCCGTCAGAAGTTCGCGTCGAAGCTTGCCGACGGTTCGGTTGACGGCTGCGGGCTCGTAGCCACGCAGGACGCGGGGGAAATCGTCGATTGAATCTGACACGATTGCTCCGTTCAATTCCTCTGGTCAACATCTCGTCGACAACCCGTCGACACAACCCCAACGAGTCTACCCGCGTCGCGAAAAGGCATTTAGCGGGTTGCACCATCTGCAACAGATTCCTCACAGACTGCCGTCGGGTATCGTAAAGAGAGATTTTCGCGTGCGATTTTCGCATGCACCCACCAGGCCGGCATCATCAGCCACGACGCGAGGAGGAAGAGATGCGGTTCATCGCGGCCATCGTTGTGTTCGCTGTTTCGGCTTTACTCCTTGTCGTTGGAGTGGCGTTCAAGATTCTTGCCGGGCCTCAGACGGCCGAGGCAACCGTAGATCTCGGCAGCGTTGAGTCGTCGTATCTGGTTATTGACTCAGCGGTGCTACGCGCGAACCCCGGTGTGCAATCGATTATTCTTACCGGTTCTGACGCGACCTTCGTCTCATACGGGCGAACGTCTGACGTACTCGGGTGGCTGGGAGATTCGACGTACAGCACCCTCACCTACGACGCGGAACTGAATGAACTTTCGCTGGGGCCGACCATCGAAGCACCCACCGACCTCGAGAACACCGAAGCGGAGACGCCACCTGCAGTGCCGAACGCAGTGACGAACCCCGCCGGTTCGGACTTGTGGCTTGATGAGCGTGTCGGGCGCACGACGACCTCGATAGCCATGAATGTGACGCCCGAAATGTCAGCACTGGTTGCGAGCGACGGTGTGAACCCTGTTCCGCCGTCCTTGACCATCTCGTGGCCCCTGCCTCGCGCCACGTTCCTGTGGCTCAACGACGACAACCTCATCTTCTTGGGTGGCGGGCTTGCCATCATCGGACTCTTTCTTTACCTGTGGGCAATGTCGCACTGGCGCAACCAGCAGGGTCCCCGTCGTCGTGGTCGCATGCCCAAACCACCGCGTCCTCGTCGCTACAAGCCTCAAGACACACCAAGCATCACGGCAGCACCGCGAGGTCGACGGGGCGCACCCACGCGACGCGGTCGCACCGTGTACTCGGTTGTCGGCGTCTCGGTCGCCCTGGCCGTGGGTCTTTCTGCGTGTTCGTCTCCCTATGAGACCGGCGTTGTCGTCGAGACTCCGACAGCGACCGCCTCGCTGGCACCAGAGGAGCAGTTGCCACCCGTTGTCTCGGAGTCACAGCTGAAGACCATCCTCAACGAGATTGTCGCAACAGTGACGAAGGCCGATGAGACGACGGACCGCGAACTGCTCAAGACGCGCATGTCCGGAGGGGCGTTGGCAACCCGTCTTGCGAACTACACAATGCATGCAAACGATTCGGCCATACCTGCGCTACCCCCAATTGGCAGCCTGCCCCTGACCTTCGTGATGCCCCAGGCAGCAGACACGTGGCCTCGATCCGTCTTGGTCGTCAGCCAGGATGAAGAAGATCCCGATTCGCCCACAACGGGAATTGTTCTTGTGCAGAAATCGCCCCGCGAGAACTACAAGATCGACTACATGGTCACGCTCGAGCCCGATGCGTATGTTCCCGAAACGGCTCCAGCAGAACTAGGTAGCTCGGTTGTTGCTCCGGACTCCAAGTTGCTCATGATTGCACCGCAAGACCTAGCCCTGGCCTATGGAGATGTACTGATGAACGGCGACGCGAGTCTGTACTACGAGTTTTTTGACGTTGCCAACGACACGCTCCTCCCGCAGGTGGGTCGCGATTACAAGGTCAATAAGGCAAACTCGATCGCCGAACGCGCCTCTCTGGCATTCAGCGAACAAAAGGGTTCGGGCAGTGACGTTGCGCTTGCAACGCTTGATTCGGGCGCGATTGTCGCCGTGACCCTCGACGAGGTCGAGCAGGTGACCCCTCTCGCGAACGGCGCTGCAGTGATTCCCGAGGGGCAACAGAGAGCGCTATTGGGCACGAACGCAACATCCGGAATTCGTTCGGTTTACACGCTGCAACTTCTCTTCTATGTTCCCCCCATTGGGGCCGAGGGCAAGATTAAGCTTCTCGGCTTCACGCAGGGGCTCACGTCAGCGACTGTCAACTAGCCATGAGTATTGATGCGGGTCGCGCCGTCGATTTGTCCGCTGTCGTTTCGAAGCCGGCCGAGTCGACCGCCGCTTCTCTACCAGGGGCCCCCGGCGACACCGATCTGATGTTGCCCGGGCTGGTGCTGCAGGCAGACGACTCGTCATTTGCCAGTGTGCTCGAAATCTCAAACACGGTGCCCGTGCTCGTGTGTTTTGTGATGGATGCGCAACGCGACGAACCCATGGTGCGCACGCTCTCCGAGGCGACGGTCAAACTCAACGGTCGCGCCGTGCTCGTCAATGTCGACGCTGGTGCTTCGCCACAGCTCGTTGCATCGTTCCAAGCCGACGTGCTGTCGGCCACCGAGGGCGGGCAGTCACCGGTTGTCGGCGCCGTGCTTGCGGGTCGACCGCTCCAGCTCTTTGTTGGGGACCAGACCAGCGAGATGATCGAGCAGGTGCTTCAACAGCTGCTCATTGTCGGGGAGCAAAGCGGCATCGTCGGAACCGTCACCACGCCCGACATGGTTTCTGGCCGCTCTGCCCGCGAGAGTGCTGGTGCCGGTGAGGTGCCGGAACCCGAGGTGCCGCCCCTTGATCCACTTCACCAAGAGGCATTTGATGCCATCGAGCGCGCCGATTACCCGTCTGCTGTGAATGCGTATGAGCGCGCACTCAAAGAGAATCCTAAAGACGAGATGGCTCGGGCAGGGCTCGCGCAGGTGTCCCTTCTTGCGCGCTTGAGCGGAAAGTCGCTCGCCGACGTGCGCAATGCGGCCGCGGCCGACCCCGACAACCTCGACGCGCAACTCGACGTTGCCGACCTCGACCTGTCGGGCGGTCACATTGACGATGCCTTCGATCGCCTTCTTGGAATTTTTCCTCGGGCCGGCGCAGACGACCGAAACGTCATTCGTGTGCGTTTGCTCGAGCTGTTCGATGTCGTTGGAGCGGCTGACCCGCGGGTCGTCGCCGCGCGGGCGAAGCTCACCAATCTGCTCTTTTAGCTCGGCTGAGTCGCCCTGCCTACACTAGGGACATCATGCGCACCTACCTCGACCACGCGGCTTCCACGCCGGTGCGTGACTCCGCGCGGGATGCGTTTATTTCGGCGCTCGCGGTGGCGGGCAATCCGTCATCGGTTCACCGCGATGGGCAGGCTGCAAAAGCGATTGTCGAGGATGCCCGCGCGCGGGTTGCGCAGGTCTTCTCCTGCGACCCCATCGAGGTCGTCTTCACCTCCGGTGGAACTGAATCGGTCAATCTCGGGTTGACCGGGCTGTATCGCTCGCGGCTGATCGGGCTCGCCGGCGGTGGCGCTGACCAAGCTCGAAACCGAGTCGTCGTTCCTGAAGCCGAGCACCACGCCACGCTCGACACCGTGCTCGCGCTCGAAAAAGAAGGTGCCGTCGTCGAGTGGGTTCCCGTCGATGGTGACGGGCTGATTGACTCGCAAGCCTGGCAAGCAGCCCTTGCGCGCTCACCCGAAACGATTGCGGTGGCTTCGGCGATTGCGGCCAACAACGAGGTCGGCACGATTCAGAACTGGCGCGAGCTTGCTCACATGTCGGCCGATTCGGGTGTGCCGTTTCACCTCGACGCATCCGCGGCCGCTGGGCACCTCGATTTATCACTGCGTCCGGCGACCGCGGTGAGCATGACCGGTCACAAAATCGGTTCGGTTCCTGGAGTGGGCGTTCTGCTGGTCGATCGCGCTGCGGCACCACAGGCCATCATTCATGGCGGGGGACAACAGCGCGGGTTGCGTTCCGGCACGATGGACGCGCCGGCCGCGGCGAGTTTCGCGGCGGCGCTCGAAGAAGTTGAGCGCGAGCGCGCCCGTGAGACAGCGCGGCTTGAGAACCTGCGAGACGACGCGATTGTGCGCATCCAGCACGCCGTGCCCTCGGCTGTTCTTCGTGGCACGCGCGAAAACCGTCTCGACAACAACATCAACTTCACGTTCCCGGGTTGCCAGAGCGACAGCTTGCTCTTCTTGCTCGACGAGCAGGGCATTTCTGTTTCGACCGGATCCGCTTGCCAGGCGGGCGTTGCCCAACCGTCGCACGTGTTGCTCGCGATGGGACTTTCTGAAGCGGATGCGCACAGCGCGTTGCGCATCACACTCGGGCACACCACAACCGAGACAGACCTCGACGTGCTCGTCGACGCACTGCCGGGAGTCTACGAACGCGCGTTGCGCGCGGGGCTCACGTCAGACGCCCGTCCGAGCAACTAGCTGGTTTGGGCGTGTCGTCGCCGAAGAAGTGCGAGAGCCGCACCGGTGCTGACAAGCAGTCCGCTCGCAATGAGGCTCGCGATTATCGTCGGCTGATTGAGGCCTGTGTCGGCCAATGTGCCCGGGACCACTCCGCTCCAGGAGATTTGGGCACTGCCACACACCGTGTCGGCGGCAATCGTGACGTCAAACGCACCCGGCTCAGCAAAAGTCCCCAGCACCTGTCCAGTATCGGAATCGAGAGTCACCCCATCGGGCAGCGAACCCGAGACGACCGATGCGTGCGTTACTCCCGGGTGCGCAATCACCGCGTTACTCACGGTGCCGCCAAGATAGGGCTCGTCGGGGGTGATGGACCACGCCGCAACCACAGGGAGCATCCACAGTTCGATCACGTCACCGGGGTAGATGTAGGGGTAGTCATTGATCACGTTCCCATCTTGCAGAACCACTTGCTCAAAGCCGATCCCAAAAGTCAGACGCATGCACGCCGGACTCATGCCGGTTTTGTCTTGGATCTTTTGCTTCACATTTTCGATGCTGTCGGAGCCTTCAACGTCCAGTGTTGGGACATGGAATCCGTCCCAGGTTTGAGTGACATTGAGATCTCCCGCGCCCCCAACCCACGCGAATGCTGGCGTTGCCAGACTTGGGAGGAGACCGAGGCTCATCACTGTGGCTCCGATTGCGAAAATCGCGCGTCTCTTGATCATGTCTCTCTCCTCGAGGCCTGTGCTCGTCCAACACTAGTTCCGAAGCTCGTCGGCGCGAGCGCTTAAGATTGAGTCATGCGTGTTCTGGCAGCGATGAGTGGCGGGGTTGATTCCGCTGTCGCTGCTGCCCGCGCCGTCGAGGCCGGTCACGACGTGGTGGGCGTGCACCTCGCTCTCAGTCGCATGCCGGGCACCCTGCGTACCGGGTCTCGCGGTTGCTGCACAATCGAGGATTCGATGGATGCGCAGCGCGCGGCCACGGCCTTGGGCATCCCGTTCTATGTCTGGGACTTCAGCGATCGCTTCAAGGCAGATGTCGTCGATGACTTCGTTGCCGAGTACGAGGCCGGTCGCACGCCGAACCCGTGCATGCGCTGTAACGAGCGAATCAAGTTCGCGGCGCTCATGGACAAAGCTCTCGCGCTTGGATTCGACGCGGTGTGCACGGGGCACTACGCGATCATCGAGACCGACGCCGACGGCAACCGTGAACTACACCGCGCGAGTGCGTGGGCGAAGGACCAGTCGTACGTGCTCGGCGTTCTCACGAGTGAACAGCTAGCCCACGCGATGTTCCCACTCGGCGACACACCCACCAAAGCCGAGGTGCGTGCGGAGGCCGAGCGCCGCGGACTCTCGGTCGCGCAGAAGCCCGACAGCCACGACATCTGCTTCATTCCAGACGGTGACACCCGCGGATGGCTCGGCGAGCGTGTCGGCCTCGAAACTGGAGACATTCTCACGTCCGACGGCGAAGTGCTCGGTCAGCACGATGGCGCACCCGGATTCACGGTTGGTCAGCGCAAGGGGCTCAACATCGGTCGCCCGGCACCCGACGGTCGTCCCCGATTTGTCATCGAAGTTCGACCGGCAACAAATCAGGTGATCGTCGGCCCGAAAGAAGAGCTCGACATCGCGCAGATTTCGGGCAACAAGTTCACCTGGTGTGGAATTGCCCCCGAAGACGCAACCGAAGCGTTCGCGTGCGAGGTGCAGATTCGCGCGCACGCTGATCCGGTGCCCGCGGTAGCTCAGGTCGTTGACGGCGCGATGGTTGTCACGCCGGATGCTCCACTCAACTCCGTCTCACCCGGCCAGACCGCCGTCATCTACGTGGGCACGCGGGTGCTCGGCCAATTCACCATCGACCGCACGCTCAGTGCCGTTGGCAGTGAAGCAGTGCACGTATGACCGATGCACCCGACTTCGAGAAAGCCCAAGCCGAAGCGGCTGAAATAACCGAGCGCATTCTTCAGGCGTCCGACGCCTACTACGCACGTGACGAAACGCTGATCAGCGATGCTGAGTACGACGCGCTGCTCGATCGACTCCGCGAAATCGAGACCCAGTTCCCCGTTCTGCAAGGACAAGACAGTCCGACGCTTGTCGTCGGGCGTGGCCAGGCCAATTCCACATTCGCCCCCGTCACACACGCCGAACGCATGATGAGCCTCGACAACGTGTTCAGCGAGGAGCAGTTCCGAAGCTGGGCCGAGAAAGTCGTTCGCGATTCGGGCCGGGCCGTGCACTGGTTGTGTGAGTTGAAGATCGACGGGCTCGCCATCAACCTTCGGTACGAAAACGGGCAGCTTGTGTCGGCCGCCACTCGTGGCGA
>WLDR01000140.1 GCA_009704705.1 Actinomycetota bacterium
GCCGCCGTCGTCTACGACATGTATGTCGAAGCTGTGAGGCGAGGAATCGTTGAAGCCAACCCCACGCCCGCTGATCGACTGCGGGGCTGGATGAACGCGCAGATTCAGTTTGCGTTCGAGCGACCGGGCTGGGCTGTGGTTCACAATTATCCAGACCTCGTTCTTGAGGACCCTGTCGAGTTTGAGTCGCAATTCCGAGCTCGAATGACTCAAGGATTTGAGGTGAACCTTGGTCGCCTCGCGCAGCTCATTCTCGACATCAAGTCCGGCACCGTTACACGACCGGAGGTAACCCCAGAGAACTTCGATCGCTCCGGCTACATGGCAAACCACGAACTCGTCGAGCTCACAGCGAGTGTGGCCATGTCGACTTTGGGAGCCGGCGTTTGGGGAGCCGGTTCGCACGCTCCGTCGCGAGCGACAAAGGAAGCTGTTGCACTTCGCGATCACGTTATTGAGAAACACCTAGAGACAGTCATTCGCGCAATCACGTCTTCGACCGTCGGTGCCTAACGCGCTTTGCTCGCAGGGTTGACCAATAGGCCCTTAACCGGAACACTAGGGCGCAGTGCGAAATCTTCACGCTCCCCAAACGAAACGTGGAACTTTTTGCAATGACGTGCCCCCGCTCCCAATGATGAGAGAGAACTGATGCCTGAATCTCCGATGCCCGTAAAGGCAACACTGAAACGAAACCTGGGAATGTGGGCAATTGTCGCCCTCGGCCTCGGGTACATGACCCCGACGGTTGTCTTTGACACGTTCGGATACGTTGCGGAAGAAACGAGCAACCTCGTTCCTCTCGCATACCTCGCCGCGTTGATCGTGATGATCTTCACCGCGATTAGCTACGGTCGCATGTCGGGCCAGTTCCCGAATGCCGGTTCTGCGTATACCTACGCCAAAGAGTCGATGCACCCCAACGTCGGCTTCATGGTCGGTTGGACGTCGATGATGGACTACATCCTGCTGCCGCTGGTGAACATCGTCATCGTGCGCGCGTACATGGAGGCGTTCTTCCCCGACGTGCCGAGCTGGATTTGGGTTCTCATCTTCACTGTGGTCTGCACGGCCATCATCTACCTGACGATGCGTGGCACCTCGAGTGTCAACACCATCCTGTTGGTCATCGCCCTCGTCGCCATGGTTGTGTTCGTCGTTATGACGGCCGCTCAGCTGATGCAGGGTGAGGGTGAAGGCACTCTCGTCACGGCCGCACCGTTCTTCAACGACAACGTTGACATCGCGCTGATCTTGACGGGTGCGACAATCGTCTGCTTCTCGTTCATTGGTTTTGACGCTGTCACGATGTATGTCGAAGAAGCACGCACGCCGAAGGTTGTGCCTCGCGCAATCATGCTGACCGTGCTTATCGGTGGTGCGATCTTCATCGTCACCGCCTACTTCACGCAGGCTCGTTTCCCTGACTTCATGGCGTTCGACCCGAACGGTGACCGCCAGTACCTCGACGACTCGACGTTGCCGATTATCGGTGAGCTCGTCGGGGGTCAGACGATGAAGGTCGTTCTGACGGCTGCCGGCTTCGCTGCCACGATTGCCTCGTTGCTCGCGTCGCAGGCGTCGGTCGCTCGTATGCTGCTCGTCATGGGTCGCAACAACGTGCTGCCCCGGAAGCTGTTCGGATACATCAACCCGAAGACGAGCACGCCGACGTTCAACATCATCCTGGCCGGTCTCATTTGCCTTCTCGGCGCTTCGTTCAGCCTGGACATCATCGTTCAGTTCATCAGCTTCGGTGCGCTGATTGCGTTCACGTTCGTGAACCTGTCGGTGTTTGCCTGGTTCGCCATTCGCCAGGGTCGCTGGCGCTCGGCCGGCGACTTCCTGAAGTTCGTGATTCTGCCGCTTCTCGGCGTTGCCTCGACCGTGATCCTCTGGGTCAACCTGGAAGACACTGCGATTGTCGGCGGACTCATTTGGGCCGGCATCGGACTCGTCTACCTGATCATCATTACGCGCTTCTTCCGCCGTAAGGTTGCCGGGTTCGACGAGGCTCAGCCGGTAACCGGTCACAACAAGGTTGTGAGCTAGTACCGAAAACTAAGCGATAAGCGGGTGGGATGCGCAATGCATCCCACCCGCTTTCGTTAACCAATCAACGGCTACCGTTGGGCTTTGCTTCGCTTCGCAATCGTAATGACAGTGGCAAGCCCGGCGACCACGACAAGTACGAGAAGTGTTCCGATTGCGATGCCGGAAAAATTGAGAGAGAGCGAGAGCTGCCGCACGTTGAGAAACACGATGAAGAATCCGACCACGAGCCCGAGCATTTGCTGAGGAATCTTTGTCACGACCCAGGCAGCCACGGGTGCTGCGAGAACACCACCAATGATGAGGGCGACCACGGCGTCCCACGGGATTGAGCTCGCTCCCAGCCCGATGAGAAAACCGGTGCTCGCGCTGAGCGCAACGGCGAACTCGGCCGCATTCGTGGTGCCAATGGCCTTGCGCGGTAGCAACACACTCGACACGGTCAACGACGTCGTAACGACCGGGCCCCAACCGCCTCCACCCGTCGAATCAACGAAACCACCGACGAGTCCCAGCGGAACCAACCATCTCTTGCGACCATCACGCGCGGCCCTTTGCGCTCGCGCCTTTACGAATCTGGCGATGATCACAAAACCCAGCACGAGCAGAATGGCGGATGTCCACGGCCGAGCCGCGCTGAGATCAAGGTTGCTCAACAGCACTGCACCGCCGAAAGCGCCGACCGACCCGGGAATGGCGATTTTTGCGAGAGTCGGCCAGTGCACGTTGCCGAACTTGATGTGCGACACACCAGAAACAGCTGCCGTCACCACCTCGGCAAAGTGAACGATTGCAGACGCAGCGGCAGGGCTATAGGCGAGCAGAAGCAACAGGCTGGTGGCCGAAACTCCGAAGGCCATGCCCATAGAGCCGTCGATGAGTTGAGCCACGAAGCCCGCAATCGAAACAAGGAGAAGAACCCACACAGGGCGATACTACCTAATTACTACCGTTTGTGTGATAAATGGCGTTGGGACTGTTCTGCTTGGTCTTCCATGAGCGTTCACTCTTTTTCGGGAAGAAGGTCGCGAATCGTTGTTGTCTCGAGTAGCTTGCGCTCGGCGGCGCGAAGTTCGAGCCACACGCCGCCCAAGTTCACCGACGAGCCGGAGTATTCGAGATTCTCGGGTCGAATCCCACCCACCTGGGTCAACGGGCCATTCACCGCCCGAATTACGTCGGCGAGCGCAATCGAGCCCGGATCTGTAGCCAGGCGATATCCCCCATCTGGACCCCGTGACGCGGTGACCAATCCGGCGCGGCGAAGTTCGTTCAGAATCGTGGCCAGATACCGCGGGGGGATGTTCTGGGCTTCGGACA
Organism: Actinomycetota bacterium; assembly: GCA_009704705.1. Classification (GTDB taxonomy): domain Bacteria; phylum Actinomycetota; class Actinomycetes; order Actinomycetales; family Microbacteriaceae; genus RFQD01. Next base: position 3,373 of record WLDR01000140.1, read on the forward strand.
CGTCATCGCGCGTTGCGGGTCGCACCTGATCCATGCGGGCGGCGACTTCGAGAACCGCGCGCAACGCGTAGTCGGTTCGCAGGTTGATGTGCACACAACAAGTGTCTCAAAAGAGACGGCCTTACTTGGTGCACCCCCCGGGACTTGAACCCGGAACCCACTGATTAAGAGTCAGTTGCTCTGCCGATTGAGCTAGAGGTGCAGTGGCGTGAAGCACGCTTCAAACCTCGACAACATTATCAGCAGTTATCGCGACCGTGAAATTCAAGCGACGGCAGCCTGGCCTCAGAATTCTGAGTCGACACGTGTTTTTGAGTTAGCGTTGCGACAGAGCAAGAACCCCGATGATGTCGTGACTGGAAAGGTCAACATGGTCAAGCAGACGAAGTCGTTCGAGATCGGTACCGAAGAGTGGCTTACGCAGACGGGCGGAAGGCTATCGATTGCGCAAGCACTAGTGCTGTCAGGACAAGGATTGGCTCAGGCCGGGCGCGAACGGTTTAACCGCCGTCGTCCAACAACAGCTGAATCCTCCAGCCAGCGTGCGCGAGTGGACATCGCACGCGGCGAACTCGCCGCCGTGCTGAAAACTCAACGCGCGCGCGTCATCGAGCGACAGGGTCAGGCTCTGCTGAATCACGCGTGCCGCACATACCTTCTCGGGGCCGCCCTCGTCTCTGATGAACTCTTTGGCCGAGCGAACCAAACGGCTACCGCGGTAGCCGCGCTCGCTCATGACGACGGCCTCGTGCATCCGTCTACTGGGGGCAACTGTTTCACAGCGGATAGTGCAACCGAGGCGCTCTCCATGCTGAGCCAC
>WLDR01000141.1 GCA_009704705.1 Actinomycetota bacterium
CAAGGGTTCTCCCCCGACCTGGGTTGGAAGCACTTGGCCGAAGCCTCGTTCGCGCTGAACAAGCGTGAACCGGGCGCGAGTGAGGGCATCCCGTGGATTGCAACGAACATGGACTGGACCATCCCGGTTGGGCGGGGAGTTGCACCGGGTAACGGCACGCTCGTATCGGCCGTGCATCTGGCTGTTGGGCGCATGCCCATCGTCGCCGGCAAACCAGAACTACCGATTTTCGATGAAGCGAAGCGCCGATTCGAAACCGACAACATGCTCTTCATTGGTGACCGCCTCGACACCGACATCAAGGGCGCGGTCGCCGCTGGCATAAAGTCAGCACTCGTGCTGACGGGTATCGACAACGCGAAGATGGCGTTGGCCGCACCGCGTGGCTCGCGTCCGACCTACATCGTGGATGACTTGCGCCAGTTGCACGAACCGTACCCCGAGACCGTCACTCACGCCGACGGCAGCGTGAGTGTGGGCGACGCACATGTTGTGAAGCGCGGCATGGAGTTGGTCGTTGAGCGCGAGGGCGCGCATCCGCTCGATGCTGTTCGTGCTGCGTGCACGCTCATATGGGACAGCGGGTTGCAGATCTATGGGTTCGATGTGCCGGCACGCCTTCATGGTTACATGCCGACTCGGTGACTCTAGAATTGAGACATGAACAACGACCTCGCTGACGCGCTCGCGCAGATTGAGCAGCTCCCTCTGGAGCAGCGCGCCGACGGGTACCAAGGGGTCTACGACCAGATGAAGACTCGACTCGAGCAGGTCGACGCGCAGAGGCCGAGTGCCTGAACTCGGTGACGGTCAGCGGCTGGATGCGGCACTCGCCACACGCGACATCGCCCGTTCGCGCACGCACGCCGCCGAGCTGATCTCGAGTGGGCGTGTGCGTGTCAACGGGCATCCCGTCATCAAGGCGTCGCACCGAGTCGCCGACACCGACGACATCGCTGTCGAACGACTCGACCACTATGTGAGTCGTGCGGCGCACAAGTTGATTGCCGCGCTGGATGAGTTCCCGGTCGACGTGACCGGCCGACGGGCGCTCGATGTCGGCGCATCCACCGGAGGCTTCACGCAAGTTCTGCTCGAGCGCAACGTCGCCCATGTGATTGCGCTCGACGTCGGCCACAACCAAATTTCCCCGTCGATTCGCTCCGACGCCCGCGTCACCGTTATCGAGGGCGTCAATGCGCGATACCTAAACCGCGACAACCTCGCTGGGCTCCTGAAGGTCGACGCCGTCAGCGAGACGGATGCCCCGAACCTCGTCGTCGGTGACCTGTCGTTTATCTCACTCACGCACGTGATTCCCGCACTCAAGGTAACCGCCACTGCCGACGCCGACTTCGTGCTGCTGATCAAGCCGCAATTTGAAGTCGGGCGCCAGGGTGTGAAGGAAGGCATCGTCACGAACGCCGGCAAACGCGAAGACGCGATCAACGGCGTTCTGTGGAACGCGTTCGACGCGGGGCTCGGCACCGCCGGCATCCTGTCTTCCCCAATCCTCGGTGGCGCCGGAAACCGCGAATACATCGCCTGGTTCAACGCCAGTGTCGGAACTAATCCGACACAATGGAGGGAACACGTCCACAAATTGGCAGGAGGGGCAGCATGAGTTCAGCTCGTCGCGTGCTGGTCATCCCGCACGTTCTGCAAGAAGAGTCGCTGGCCGCTGCGGTCGAGACCTGCCGTCAGCTCGTGGCCCAAGGTGTCGTGCCTGTTTTGCGCGAGGCGGAAGGGTCGGTCGTGCGCGAGGCGGCTCCCGACCTCACCACTCTCGAATGGCTCGAATCCGGCATCGCAGTCGAAGACGTTGATCTCGCATTCGCTATTGGCGGAGACGGCACCATTTTGCGCGCGGCAGAGGTTGTGCGCGACGCAGCGATTCCGATTGTTGGCGTGAACATGGGTCACGTCGGATTCCTTGCCGAGACCGAGCGCGACAGCATCCACGAAACCGTCACTCGCGTTCTTGCCGGTGACTACGTGGTTCAAGAATTGATGGCGTTGGATGTTCGAGTCAAGAAGGGCTCCGACGTCGTGTTCCACACCTGGGCACTGAACGAGGCGACCGTCGAAAAGGCGAGTCGTGAGCGCATGCTCGAAGTTGTCGTCGAAATCAACCGACGCCCTCTCGAATCGTTTGGATGCGATGGCATCGTTGTCGCGACCCCCACGGGTTCGACCGCCTACGCCTTCTCGGCCGGCGGGCCAGTGGTGTGGCCCGAGGTGCAAGCGATGACGGTGGTGCCACTCTCTGCTCACGCGCTGTTTGCTCGTCCACTCGTTGTCGCTCCGGATGCGGCCGTCGCGGTTGAACTTCTCGAACGCAGCAGCGGCACCGGCGTGCTGTGGTGTGACGGTCGCCGAACGTTCGACCTGCCGTCGGGCGCACGCGTTGTTGTGCAGCGGTCGAAAACCCCGGTGCGTCTGGCGCGGCTCAACGACGATTCGTTCGCTGATCGGCTTGTGAAGAAGTTCGACCTCTCCGTCTATGGCTGGCGAGGTCCGCAGGCATGATCGAAGAAATCCGCATTCGCGACCTCGGTGTGATTTCTGAAGCCGCGCTTCCGCTCGGCCCTGGCTTCACGGCAATTACGGGAGAGACCGGCGCCGGCAAGACGATGGTCGTCACGGCGCTCGGGTTATTGCGGGGCGAACGAGCCGACGCCGCAACTGTGCGCCGGGGGAGTGACGCACTCTGGGTTGAAGGCACGTGGCGACTCGAGAATCCCGATGCCATTCGCGCAACCGTCGAAGAGGCGGGTGGCGCAATCGACGGTTCTGAACTGCTCATCGCGCGTTCGGTTTCATCCGAGGGTCTATCGCGTGCGGTCGTCGGGGGGCGAACGACACCCGCTGGCGTTCTGCAATCGCTGGCCGACGCACTCGTCGCTGTGCACGGACAAAGCGACCAGATTCGACTGCGTTCGGCAACCGAGCAGCGCGAATCGCTCGACCGTTACGCCGGCGCCTCGTTGGCGACTGCCCTCTCCGAATACCAGCAGGCGTTTCGCCGCTGGCAGAAGAACGCAGCCGAGCTTGCCGAATTGACCACGGAACGCGACAGGCGCCAACGCGAAGCGGATGATCTGCGTGCATCCCTCTCCGACATCGAATCGATTGCGCCGCAGGTCGGCGAAGACGTCGAACTGCAAGAGCTCGCTGAGCGCATGACGAACGTCGAAGACCTTCGCGTCGCGATTGCCGCCGCGCACTCCGCAATTTCGAGCGATGACGATTCGTCCGACGCCATCGGCGCGGTCGAGAATGCACGTCGACAGATCGAGCGGGTCTCGGCGGTTGATCCGGTGCTGGCCAAGATTGGTGAGACGCTGGTTCAGCTCAGCGCCCAACTCGCTGAGGTTTCTACTGACCTCTCGCGCCGACTTGCCGACATCGAAGTCGACGGAGAACGCAGCCTCGATGCAGTGCAAGACCGCCGCGCCCAACTCGCGAACCTCATGCGCCGCTTCGGCCCCACGCTCGACGAAGTGCTCGCGTTCGCCGACTCGGGGAGCGCGCGGCTGCTCGCACTCGACGGAGACTCCGAGCGCATTGACGAACTCACCGTTCTTGCGGGCGCGGATGCCCTTGAAGTCAAGAACCTCGGCGCGTCCCTGACCGCGGTGCGTGAGGGGTCGGCACTCGAACTGAGCGCATCCGTCACGACTGAACTTGCCGGGCTTTCCATGCCTGATTCGTCGCTTCACGTTCGTGTGACTGCACTCGACGAACCAACCCTGCACGGGTACGACGCCGTCGAATTCTTGCTCAAGCCCCATGCCGGCTCAGACCCGCGCCCGATTGCGAAGGGCGCGTCGGGCGGTGAGCTTTCGCGTGTCATGCTCGCGCTCGAAGTGGTCGTTGCAGAACGGGACCGTGTTCCCACCTACGTTTTTGACGAAGTTGACTCGGGTGTGGGCGGCGCTGCGGCCATTGAAATCGGTCGTCGCCTCGCGCGTCTAGCCCAAAACGCACAGGTCATTGTTGTCACTCACCTCGCTCAGGTCGCCGCATTTGCAACGAATCACCTGCGTGTTGAGAAGAACACCGACGGTGACGTCACGGTCAGCTCGGTCGTCAAGCTCGAGGGTGAAGAGCGCATCGCCGAGATGGCACGACTGCTTTCGGGATTACCCGATTCCGACACGGGCCTCGAACACGCCAGAGAGCTCG
>WLDR01000142.1 GCA_009704705.1 Actinomycetota bacterium
AACGCGGGTGAGACCACGTGGTTCGGTCTGGCGCGGCGCGTATTCGAGTTGTCGGGGCTGGATCCCGAACGCATTCAGCCGACCGATTCTTCGGCGTTTGTTCGGCCCGCCCCGCGACCGCATTACTCGGTGCTCGGTCACACTGCGTGGGCGACAATAGGCATGAAGCCCATGCGCGCATGGGACGACGCACTGTTCGAGTATTTGTCCGCAATCCACTCATGAAACTCTCGGAGGAAGCAAAATGAGCGACCGCATTCTGACTTCTCGGCACGACCACGTGTTCGTCATGCGTCTCAATCGTGCAGACAAGCGCAATGCGGCCGACATGCAGCTCTTGACCGAGCTCTCTCACGCGTATGCCGAGCTTGACGCCGACGATACTCTGCGCGTTGGCGTGGTGTTGGCCGAAGGTGACCACTTCACGGCCGGACTTGACCTTGCCGACATCACCCCGCGGCTGACCGCTGACGGTCTCTCGATCGTTCCCCCGGATGGCCTCGACCCGTGGGGCGTGCAAACGCGCGCCGTCTCGAAGCCGGTCGTGATCGGCGTCAAGGGCACGTGCTTCACGCTCGGCATCGAACTGATGTTGGCGGCCGACGTGGCCGTTGCAGCCGACAACACTGCCTTTGCCCAGCTCGAAGTTCAGCGCGGAATCTTGCCGTTTGGAGGAGCAACGTTGCGCTTCGCCGCTCGGTGCGGTTGGGGTAATGCCATGCGATGGATGCTCACCGGAGACACCTTCGATGCACCGGAGGCGCACCGCATGGGGCTCGTTCAAGAAGTGGTGAGCGTCGAACAGGTGGAGCCTCGCGCGCTTGAAATCGCACAGCGCATGGCCTCGGCGGCACCACTGGCCGTAGCCGCAACGTTGCGCAATGCGCGACTCGTTGCGCGAGCATCCGAAGCTGCCGCCATCTCTCAACTGCAGCCCGAGCTGGTTAAGCTCATGTCTTCACGCGACGCCGCGATTGCGTTCGAGAGTTACTTGACGAAGGTTCCGCCCGTTTTCGAAGGGCACTAGGACTTCGGTCACGCGCTAGTTCTTCCCGGCAACCCTCTTGCTGGCACGTTTCGGCTTCGTGAGCGACTTTTGCAACAAGACCGTACCGAGCCACCGGCCGAACTTGAAGCCCACCTTGCCCATGCGGCCCACTTCTTCAAAGCCGAACTGCTCGTGCAGGTGAATTGATCCGTCGGCGCCCGCATCCGCGATAACCGCGATGACTTCCTTGATGCCCGCTGCAGCCGATCGGTCGAGCAACTCACCCAGAAGCGCTCGGCCGAGGCCCTTGCCCGTCGACGCGGGTCCCAGGTAAATCGAGTTCTCGACTGTATAGCGATACGCCTTTTTCTGCTTCCAGGGAGTGACGAGCGCGTAACCGAGAACCTGTCCCGACGGCGACTCCGCCACGATGAACGGCATGTCGAACTTTGTGAGGAATGCGAACTTGACGCGCCATTCCTTGAGGGTCATTTCGTCTTCGTCGAAGGTCACGACACTGTTGCGAACGTAGTGGTTGTAGATCTCGCGAATGTCGGGAAGGTCTTCGGCGCGAGCATCCCGAATCGAATAGGCAAACGGCTGTTCAGGTGTGGCCGGCGGCTTCAGATGCCGTGGCAACTGCCGGGGTTTCATGTACTCGGATTCGAGCATCACGCACCGTCTCGCTCAACGAAGGGGAAAGGGACCGTACGGTAGCCTAAAGCGGTACGGCGCCGAGCGCGCTATTGATGTCAGAAAAGGCGCCAGAGTGAATCTCAAAGTCTCCGTCATTGGAACGGGCTACGTCGGTCTCGTCACCGGAGCCTGCCTCGCAGACCTCGGCAACGACGTGCTGTGTCTCGACATCGACGCCGCGAAGGTTGAATCACTTCAGGACGGCCATGTTCCCATTTATGAGCCAGGGCTTGAAGAGACGGTGCGCCGCAACGTTGCCGCCGGACGACTTCGATTTGGCACCGACCCGGTAAAAGCGGCCGAGCACGGTGACTTTCACTTCATCGCCGTGGGCACGCCTCCGAATGAAGACGGTTCGGCGGATGTTCGCTACGTACACGCCGCGGCCACGAACATTGCGCAGTCGATGAACCGGTACGGGGTGATCATCGACAAGAGCACTGTTCCGGTTGGCACGGGTGATGAAGTTCACGAGATTGTCTCTCGCATTCTCAAAAAACGGGGCGTCGACTTTGGCTTCTCCGTTGTCTCGAACCCCGAGTTTCTCAAAGAGGGCGCCGCCCTCGAAGACTTCATGAACCCCGACCGCATCGTTATCGGTGCGGAAGACGCGCAGGCCATCGACGCGATGACCCAGCTCTACAAGCCACTATTGGGTGACGCGAACCGACTGCAGGTCACGTCAGTGCGCAGCGCTGAACTGATCAAGTACGCCGCGAACGCGATGCTGGCGACGCGCATCAGTTTCATGAATGAGCTTGCGCTTCTGGCCGAGCAGGTTGGCGCCAGCATTGACGACGTGCGTCGTGGAATCGGCAGCGACCCTCGCATCGGCAGCGCCTTCCTCAACGCCGGTGCCGGATACGGCGGGTCATGCTTTCCGAAAGACGTTCAGGCACTCATCCGTACGTCGCGGGCTTCCGGTCTTTCAGGGCTGAAGATTCTCGAAGCGGTCGAGGCCGTCAACAGCGCACAAAAGAGCCGGCTCACTGAAAAGATCCTCAGTCAGTTTGGCGAAATCTCAGGCATGACATTCGCCATGTGGGGTCTCGCGTTCAAGCCCAACACCGATGACATTCGGGAGGCAACCAGCCTGCAGATCATTGACGACCTTACCTCGCGCGGGGCACGTGTTGTCGCGTACGACCCGGTCGCAATGGCAGCCGCAAAAAAGGTCGTGTCGAATCCTCTCGTTTCATTTGCCGAGAGTTCCACCGAGGCCACTACTGGTGCGGATGCCATCATCATCGTCACCGAATGGGCCGAGTTTCGTAACGCTGAGTTCGACCAGCTCGCGAACGCGCTCTCTCGTCGCACGGTATTCGACGGTCGCAACCTCTTCGCGCCGGCCGACGTAGCCGCAAGCGGTCTCACCTATCACTCCATCGGTCGCGCCACCGTTGGCTAAAAGAGTTCTCGTCGCCGGAGGAGCCGGCTTTGTCGGGTCACATCTCGTCGACCGCTTGCTCGCCGATGGCCACAGTGTTGTCTGTCTCGACAATCTATTTACCGGCCGAGAAGACAACCTGCGCCACCTCGTCGATCACCCAAACTTCGAATTCAGATCTCACGACGTAACGATGCCGATAGACAGCCAGCTGGTTGTCGATGAGATTTACAACTTGGCGTCACCCGCCTCTCCAACGCATTATCAGATGCAGCCCGTGGAGACCATCAAGACGAATGTTCTGGGTTCAATCAACTTGCTCGACCTCGCCAAACGCCTGGGCGCGCCCATCCTTCAAGCCTCGACATCAGAGGTCTACGGTGATCCCGAGGTGCACCCCCAGCCAGAGTCCTATTGGGGCAGGGTCAACCCCATCGGGATTCGTTCGTGCTACGACGAAGGAAAACGTGCGGCCGAGACGCTCTTTTTTGACTACCACCGTCAGCACGGTGTCGGCATCAAGGTCATACGCATCTTCAATACCTACGGACCGCGCATGAATCCCACTGACGGCCGCGTCGTGAGCAGCTTCATTGTTCAGGCTCTGCGCGGAGACGACATCACCATGTTTGGTGATGGAACTCAGACGCGCTCGTTTTGCTTCGTGGATGACCTCGTCGAAGGCATGGTCCTTTTCATGAACTCGGACCCGTCGTTCGTGGGTCCCGTCAACCTCGGCAATCCGCACGAGGTCACCATGCTCGAACTCGCGGAAAGAATCATCGCGTTGACCGACAGCCACTCGCACATCGTGCACAGGGTGCTGCCCGCAGACGATCCTCGGCAGCGCCAGCCAGACATCACACTCGCCAAAGAGAAACTTGCATGGAGCCCGACCGTGCCGCTCGATGAGGGACTGCGCCGAACGATTGACTATTTTCGTGCGCTCGACCCACAGGTAGCGGCAACTCAACACTGACCGGCGTCGGTTCCACTGAGGACCGGTTCAACTGGGCATTGTTGACCGCGATTACTTCGTGTCAACAGACCAATCGACGGCCTCGACTCCCAAATCGACCAGGGCTTCATTCGC
>WLDR01000143.1 GCA_009704705.1 Actinomycetota bacterium
CGGCTCCCCCAGGTTGTCAACCACGAGTCCGGTCTCTTCGAACAGCTCGCGCACAGCACCGTCGTGGTGCGTCTCGTGGGGCTCGACTCCCCCGCCGGGCGTCAACCATCGAATGACTGGCGTCGACAGAAGTGGACTCGCCGTGAGCATCAGAAGCACGGCATCGCGTTCGTCATACAGCAGGATGCGCGAAACGCGTCGATGTGGTGGCCGCGACACTTACTTGACGAAGTCGCTCGTGTCTCCAACGAGACGCGTGTTGTCTGCGGGAACAGGTTCAACGGCCGCAAGAGCAATTTCGGCGGCGAACTCGCTGACGTTGTACAGCTTTCCGGCAGCCGATTTGCGTGCGTCGATGGCGCCCGGGTTTGCTCGTTCCAAGAGTGTCGCGGTGATGGTGCCCTCGATCATGTCCCCCGACACGACAACGAATCCGATGCCACGTTCGGCAAGCTCCGGAATCATGTCGCGCAACGCATCTTCACCGGCGCGCTTGGACAACGCAACGGGTTCGTACTCCGGCATCGTCGGCGTCGTGCGAATGAAGTGCGCTTGGTGACTTGTCACGAACACAACACGCGCACCGTCCGCCAGAACGGGCAAGGCCGCCTTGAGAAGCGCTACCTGGGAGTCGCGGTTCAGGCGCATGGCGTAGTCCTCCCCCATCCCTGCTTCCATTCCGCCGGATGCGTTCATCACCAGAATGTCGAGGCCGCCCAGTTCTCTTTGGGCGGTGGCGAACATTGCTGCAACGGAGGCGGGATCGGTGAGGTCTGCGCCTACAGCAATAGCCGTTCCACCGGCATCCCGAATACCGTCGACAATCTTCTGAGCCCGAGTTTCTTTGTTGCGGAAGTTCACAACGACGGAGGCGCCTGCCTCGGCGAAAAATGCGACGGTGTCAGCACCGATGCCTCGGGATGACCCCGTGACAAGAGCGCGCTTTCCGGCGAGTGATCCAGGGGCGAGGGGGTTCGACACGACGGGCTCCATTCGATTGACGCTGAAAGCTCAGCGCAAAATGTTTCGCTCGACCCTATCAACTGGGTCTTGCTCGTGGAGTATCTTCGTGACTGTGCCCCACACGTCTTCGTTTTTTCCGTCTGATCGGGTTGCCGTGCTGGCGCATCGCGGCCTGGCCACCGGTTCGCCCGAAAACTCGCTCGCGGCATTTCAAGCTGCGATAGATGCGGGCGCAGACGTCATCGAATGCGATGTGCGGGCAACTAAAGACGGTATCGCCGTTTTTGCTCACGATGAGACGCTCGAACGAGTGTTCGACAACCCGGCTCGAGTGCGCGACCTCACCTATCTCGACCTGAAGCGGATGGCCACCACCGCGGGGCTGCCAGAGGACCACGGGGTCATCAGTGTTGCCGATGCCCTAGTTCGGCTACCCGAGGCCCGGTTCAATATTGATGTCAAAGAATCGCTGGTGATTGAGCCACTGGCGCAGGCGGTTGTCGAAATGCAGGCGCTTGATCGTGTGCTCATCACCTCGTTCAGTGGCCCCCGGCGTCGTTCGACTCTGTCAAGAATCAAGAAACTCTCGGGTTCGAGCGCCATGACCAGCGGCTCGGCTGACACTGTGGCCGGAGTCGTTCTGGCGTGTTTCGTTGGAGCGACCTGGCTCGCCCGACGCTGGAGTCGAGGTGTGCGCATCCTGCAGATACCGGTTCGGGTTCTGGGCGTCAACACCAGTTCCCCTCGCATGATTCGCAAACTTCACAGGGCCGGATTCGTTGTTCAATTCTGGACAATCAACGAAGTGGCAGAGGCAGGGCGGCTTGTAGACGCAGGCGCAGACGGCCTTGTGACAGACCGGTGTGACGTGCTCGTGCCGATCTTTCGCACACGTTCAGGCAAGGCTAAGGCGCGCCCTCTACGGTAAGTCCCAGACGCGCGTTCGATTCGGGATGCGCCGCAGGCTGGGAGGAAACGTGAACAACAACACTTTGCGCGGTTCTCGACTGGGCTCACAAAGCCTGGAATCTGATGCCGCGATCGATTACTCACTTCGCAAGAGCGTTGAGTATGTCTGTGCGTCATGTGGCGCGGTGACGCCGTTGGTCTTTTCGCTGGATGCTGACGCTCCGTTTCTCTGGGACTGCTCGGGATGCAGCGAGCAGGCAACACTCAAGGGCGCGAAGCCACCCATCGTGGACGAAACGAAACCAACCAAGGAATCCAAAACACCGTTCGAGATGCTTCTCGAACGTCGATCACGGGACGAGCTTGAGGAAATTCTCTCTGAGCGACTGACCTACCTGCGATCGCGGCGCGGCGCCGGACTGGAAGACCTCGCGGGCTAATCCCCCAGATCTAGCGGCTGCGCAATTTCCGCGCGCCGCCGCGACCGATTCTGGAGTTGACTCCAAGCCCAATGAGGCCGGCCAAGCTCAATCCCACGACGAGAACCTCGATGAAAGATCCGGCAACCATCGCCGGCGTCACGGTCTCGCTCAAGTCAACATCAGCGATGAGGTATCCCGGCGCATACGGCGTGAGTTGCGCCTGAGTGCTTCCGTCTGCGCGGATGATTGCCGTTGTGCCTACCGTGGAATCATTCACCACCGTGCGAGCCGATTCAATCGCAGCCAGTCGGGCAATCGCGAGTTGCTGAAGATTCTCATCCGTCGTTCCGAAGTCTGCGTTGTTCGTTTGCGCCAGAATAATCTGCGCTCCACCGGCAACCATTTCTCTTGTGAGCGCGTTGTCGGTTATGTCGAAACAGATGGATATTCCTGCCTCGACACCGTTGACATCAACGACGTTGGGACGAGTGCCAAAACTGTAGTCGCGCGAGACGAGATCCACCAGGTCGGGCACGAGCGCTCGAAAAAATGCTCGATTCGGCATGTATTCCGCAAACGGCACCGGGCGCTTCTTGTCGTATTGGGCGGTAACTCCCTCCCCCGGTGTCCACACGATGGACGAATTGAAGTACGTCTCGCCTATCGGGTTCGTGATGGTTCCGGTTACGACAGGGGCCGCAAACTTTGTTGCCACGGCGTCGATGACTCGGGCAGCATCCTCCGACCGAAGTGGGTCAATGTCAGACCCGTTCTCAGGCCACACGATCATGTCAACGGATGTCGCGAGTGGATCATCCGCCGCGGCCAACGTTGCAGACACGTGGTCGCTCAACACCTGACCGGGATTCTGTGCATCGAATAAGCCAGCTTTCGAATTGCCCTGAGCGACGAGAACGCGTGTCGTGCCGCTGACGCTACTCGGAAAGACGGGAATCAAGACAAGAGCAAGCGTGAGCGCTCCCCACACATACATGGGCCTGCGCCGCGGATTGACGAGAATTGCTACAGCGAGCGACGAGACAACAGCGACGGCGAACGAGAGCCCGGCAACGCCAATCCAGCTCACGACATGACTAAAGGGTGACTCTGCCTGCGAGTACGCAAGTCGAGCCCATGAGAATCCGCCGTATGGCCACGACGCGGCGAGCGTCTCTCGTGCAGCCCATATCGCGCCCACAATCACGGGCACGGCTCCAAATTCGATCCACGGCGAGGTAGTTTTCGCAGTCCACTTGTAGACGAGAGCTATCGCTCCCCCGCTGAGTCCGACCCACAGCGCCATCAGCGCGCACAGGGCAAGCCACGGGATTGGCCCGAGATAGAGAGTGAGCCAGAAGATGAGCGAACCCCACAGTGCTCCTCCGGCGAACAGCCCGACGAGCAGCCCCGCCCAAAAACTCCTGCCACGAAGAGCGAGCAAGATCAGGGCTAAGCCGAGGAAGGCGAACGGCCATATTGCGGGTGCGGGAAAAGAAGTTCGCAACAGCAAACCACCGACTGTTGCGACCACCAGAGCAACCCACAGCGGCATGACAGTCTTCAGAGTGTTCCGTGGCTTGGTGCCTGTGAAGAGTGTCATGCGAGTCCCACCGTTGAATACGCGACGATACCCCGTCGAACCAGGTCGAGTGCTTGTCGAGCTGTTTTTGCCAGCGCCACGTCGCTCACGCCGACGAGCTGATCGAGCAAGTCGATCGTCTGCTTTGACCAGCGTACAAAGTCTCCGGCGGGCATATCTGCATCAAAGAGGACGTCATCGAGTCGCCCGCCACTGGCCCAGCGATGCATGGCCTGACAAAGTCCCGTGGCAAGTGGCGACGTACC
>WLDR01000144.1 GCA_009704705.1 Actinomycetota bacterium
CACATCGGCGGTGCCCATCCAGCCCTGAATCGGCTGCTCGAGACGCTCGAGGTGACGTCTCGCCACATATCCGAACGCGGGTGCACCCGGCCCACCGCACAGATATTTGTAAGAGCATCCGGAAGCGAGGTCGGCACCCCACGCGTCGAGTTCGACAACGACCGAACCAACGGAGTGGGAGAGATCCCACAGCACGAGGGCGCCCGCGTCATGCGCGGCTGCGGTGATTCCGGGTCCGTCGGCCATGAATCCCGACCGATACGCCACATGACTGAGCAACACGAGTGCGGTTCGCTCGCTCACGACCTCGCGAACCTGCTCGAGCGTGACACCGGATTCGGGGTCAGCCGCAATCCACCGCAGTGTCATTCCACGTTCGGCGGCGATGCCATCAAGCAGGTAACGGTCTGTGGGAAAGTTATCGCTGTCGGCGACGATTTCGGTGCGGGCCGGATCGTCGCGCAATTGGGCATCCACGGCGGCACGCGCAAGCTTGTAGAGAATGACACTCGTGGAGTCACCGACAAATGTTTGCCCTGGCGCTGCGCCAAGCGCTACCCGTCCGATTTTGTCACCGAGTTCGTAGGGGAAGTCCATCCACCCTTCGTCCCAGGACCGAATGAGCCGGGTTCCCCATTCGTTGCGCAGAACCGACTCGATTCGTTCGATGGAGGCGCGGGCAGGTCTGCCGAGCGAGTTGCCGTCAAAGTACGCCAGCGGCATGCCGCGCAGCTGCGCGTCGGTTCCCGAGGTGCCAAAGAATCTGTCACGGTAGGTCGCGAGCGGGTCGGCCGCGTCGAGCTCGGTGGCGCGGGCAGCAAAGTCAGTCATCGTATGAAACCAATTCCTCGTGTGAGATGGTGCGGATCCGGGTGAGTGCGGCAATAAGGTCATCCGCTGAGCCCGTGGAGTCTTCGTCGACGGCAACGAATGAGCCCCGGGATGACGGCAGCTTCACCCCAGTCTGTCGGGTGAGCCAGTCTCCCGACATGGACGCCAGAAGAGCCTCGGCATCGAGACCGATTTCGTGCAAGAGTTCGATTTCGCGCGAGTTGATGCCCACGGGCACTGGACCGTTGCCGAGGTCGGTGCCATACAACATTTGCCCGCCCGCCTCGGCGAATCGCCATGCGTTGTCCATCGCGTAGCCCAGCGCTAATGACTGCTCGGCGTCAGGTGAGCCGTAGCCATGAATGTCAAACGTGCTGATCCACGCCATGCCGCGCTCGATGCATCCCTCGAGCACATCGCGCTTGACGCTTTCGGTAAACGGAGTGTGGGCAAGTACGTCGACCCCGCCGTTGAGTGCAAGCTCCGTCATGCCTGCACCCTCGGCGTGCGCGACAACGACCACCCGGCTGCGGTGGGCAACGGTGCAAATCGCTTCGAGGGTTTCGAGATCGAACACAGGCCCCGCGTCTGCGTGCAGGGTGACCTTGATGACGGATGCCCCACCGAGCAGTTGCTCGCCGACGGCCGCCGCAGCTTCATCGGCACTCGAGACGAATCGCACGCTGCCCGCAGGGGCCCAGGATCGATCACTCGGATAGCCACCCGGGGCGCTGAGAAACTGGCCGGCGAACCCAACGGTCACCGTGTCGGCAAGAGTGTCGGCGTGAAACTGTGCCGTTAGCGGGGCGCCACCGAGATCAAGAACAAACCCCAGCTGGCCGTGGCGACTTCGACCGCTGGCCAGTTCCTCAATATCGATGAGTTGCAGGTGAGCGTGGTAGTCACCCAACAAGGGCAGCAACACACCGACTTCGCCGGTGCTGGCAAGCTCGGCGCGCACGCCGACGGATTTGGCTGTCATGTCGGAAATCTAACCCTGAGCCGCCCACTCGGGTTTCGAATCGCGCTCGGTGAGGCCGATTTCGGTGCGAATTGCGAACAGTTCAGGAAAGAACGTGAGATCGAGTGCCCGCTGCAAGAAGCTGGCACCACTAGACCCACCCGTACCGGTTTTCATGCCGATGATTCGCATCACCGTGCGCAGGTGACGGAAGCGCCAGACCTGGAAGTTCTCCTCGAGGTCGACCATCTCTTCGCACGTTTCGTAGGCCGCCCAGTTGCTCTCCGGGTCGCTATAGATCTTTTCGAAAACGGGCATGAGTTCGGGGCTGAAGACCCATGCGCGGGTGACGTCGCGATTCAGAATGGATGCGGGAATGTCGTACCCCTGACGAGACAGGTAGCGCAGAAATTCGTCGTACAAGCTCGGTGACTCAAGTGCTGCGCGGAGCTGAGCCTGAGCCTCTGGCTTTGCCTCGAACACGCTGAGCATCTTCTCGTTCTTGTTTCCGAGAGCAAACTCGATGCAGCGGTATTGGTGAGATTGAAACCCACTCGCGTTGCCAAGAATGTGCCGAAACTGCGCGTACTCGCTCGGCGTGAGAGTGGCGAGCACCGACCATTGCTCAGCCATCGACTTTTGGATGTGCTTCACACGAGCCACACACTTGAGCGCGTGCGACAAGTCGTCGTTGCGCAGGTAGGCGCGTGCTTGGTTCAGCTCGTGCACGACCAACTTCATCCACAGCTCGGTCGTCTGATGCTGGATGATGAACAAGAGTTCGTCGGGGTGCTCCGGGTCGCTCAACGGACGTTGAGCCGAGAGCAGCGTGTCGAGGTCGAGGTAGCCGCCGTAGCTCATCCGGTCGCTGAAGTCGGTGACGATGGTTTCTTCGATGTCACGAGTGTTGTCGTTGACGCCCATGTGTACCTCCGATGGTGACCGGTTCACGCTAGCAACTTACGACTGCTCTTCGTCAGTCTCCGTCGAAAGATTCTTGACCGGGCCTGACGGGATGATCACCGTCGAGCGACCCGTCCGCGTTGACGTGCTGCGTGCGCTTGTCGAGGGCGAACCACGGCATGAGCATGTGTGCAACGGGCCCAATGGTGAGGGCGTAGTACACCGTGCCCAAGCCGACGGGGCCACCAAGAAGCCAACCCATTCCGAGAACAACTATTTCGATGCTTGTGCGCACGAGCCAGACAGGCTTGTCGAATCGGTTGACCAGACCGGTCATCAAGCCGTCGCGCGGGCCGGGGCCGAGGCCGCCACCCACATAGAGCGCAATGGCAACGCCGTTGAGAAAGATACCGATAGAGAACTCGAGCAGACCCCACCAGAAGTTCGGTGCGACGGGGATGATCGGCAGAAATAGGTCAACCGAAACGCCGATGATGATGACGTTCATCGCGGTGCCAAGCCCGAGCTTTTGACGAAGGGGAATCCAGAGCAAGAGCACTCCGGCGCCAACGATGATGGCGACGGTGCCGTAGCTGATGCCGGAGAGATTGCTCAGTGCCTGGTGGAACACACCCCACGGCTCGAGCCCAATACCGGCCTGAATCATGATCGCGACGGCGAGACCGTACATCGGCAGGCCGATAATCACCGAGACGAATCGACGCCAGAACGGAACGGGCCCTGGCTCAGGGAACGTAAAGATCGCACTCAGGAGTTTCATGACGTGGTTCAGGCTATCGGGCTTGCGTTCTGGGGACAGTGGTTGCGGTGTCCACAACGGCATCACGCACGACACGGACCGGCAACTTGATGTGGCAATCTGCCGTCCTGGGGCTGACAATAGAAGGGTGTTGACGTTGACCGAACCACAAGTGTGGACGCTCATTGGCGTCTTTGCCGCGGCGATTTTCGGCGTTCAAGCGATTGCAATCACTAGCTTCCGTCGCGAGATGCAGAGCATGCGCAATGAAATGCTGACGAAGTTTGACTCAATGGAGTCGCGCTTTGATGCGCGATTTGACCAGCTTGACCGTGACGTTCAGTTTTTGATGCGCAAGGAGTTCGACTGACCCACCGGGCGGTCAGCCAACGAGGCGCTCGATGAGTTCGCGATAACGTCCCGCCGTCTTCTCCACGATGTCGGCCGGCAACACGGGCGGAGTTCCGCGCTTGTCCCAATGGGCGCTGAGCCAATTGCGCACAATCTGCTTGTCGAAGCTCTGCTCGCGCTCGCCGGTGGCGTATGCCTGGGCATCCCAGTAACGACTTGAATCGCTGGTGAGCACCTCGTCGGCGAGAGTGATGACTCCCGTCTCCGGGTCGCGACCAAACTCGAACTTGGTGTCGGCGAGGATAACTCCGCG
>WLDR01000145.1 GCA_009704705.1 Actinomycetota bacterium
AAAAAAGCAAGGTCTTCACTGTGTTGAGCTGAGGACAATGTTAATCGGCCTGTGAGTACGAGCATCAGAATCAACAGGGTTGCCCGCGCAGGGAGCTCACCCGTTCGCTGCATGTCGGCAATCGTGAGTGCTGCCACAGCTCCAACCGCAGCCGCGGCTCCTAAGAGAACGGGCCAACCCACCCGAAATCGTTCGAGGGGGCGATTGACGAACATGGCGAGTCGCTCGGCGGTCTGGTCGATTGAGCGCTCCGCCCGTTCGACAGGATCTTTGGGCCGGTCGTTCGGCTTCAATTCGTCGCGCACCTTGGTTTCTGCCACGTGTTTTTCTCTTCGTTGCGTGAACTTGTTGATCATGCGCGGTATGAACCAGGACACATAAAGACCGAACATCACAATCACAAGCGCAGACCAGGAGTGACCGAGCAAGAGAAAGCTCACAATCAGCGCACCGAGAGCCCACCGCGTTGGGTCAAAGCGGATGACAGACTCCAGGAGTCGGCGCCTCCCGCCCAAAAGAGCGCGGTACAGATTCGCGTTTGGCTTGGAATCTGTGTCGGCGGACAGTTCTGTTCGACTCAACTCAACGAGTGCACGGAGGTTGTATCTGTCGATGAACACTCCTTGTACGACCTGCACATAGTGAAAAGCGTTGACCAGGATGAAGACGAACACAAAGAAATCCCACGGATTGCTTGCTCGAACCCACGTGGCGAGATCGCGCATCCACGGCGCGGCATCGAACCACCAGGAGGTCGTGCTCGCTGTGATGAGACCAAAAATGAAGACGAAGGTCGCAGTGATGAAGGCAGCGAGAGCTCCTCGGGCAATCATCTGACGCCGAAAGAGTGAGCGCAATTGCCGAATCGCGTCGATGGGGGTTCACCTCCTGATGTCATGACAACCCTAGCTAGGCTTGGCGGAGCGTTGACCCCAAAAATGACAGCGCGGTGCTGCCTCACGAGCCAGCGCGACGACGAGTTATCCACTCGACGAGAATCCCCGCATTTTCGGTAATCGACTTCGTGCCGTCGAGATGCACGTCTGCGCGCAACGGCGGTTCGTAATCTTGACCGGTACCCGTCATTTGAGACGCCGCGTCGTGAGCAGCGCGCGCGTAAAGGCCCTTGGGGTCTCTCTCTTGGCACACCGCGAGAGGGGTGTCGACGAACACCTCGATGAAGTCCTCATGCGCGAAGAGATCGCGCGCGGCCTCCCTATCTGCCCGGAAAGGGGAGACAAGGCTGACGATGACCATGAGGCCCGCATCCATCATCAACTGAGCAGTTCGAGCTACGCGCCGAACATTCTCGCGCCTGTCCTCCGGCGAGAAGCCGAGGTCTTCGCTGAGAGTCTGGCGCACTGTGTCGCCATCAAGAACGTACGATCGAACGCCTCGCGCGTATAACTCCCGGTCAACTTCGTCTGCGATTGTGCTCTTTCCAGATCCCGGTAGCCCGGTTAGCCACAAGACGCCCGACCGCAGGCCATTCGACACCTCGCGATCCTGACGCGTAACGGAGAACTCGTGTCGCGTGACTTCCGATTCGCGCTGCAACGCGTGAATCGTCATTCCTGCGGCCACAGTGTTGCCGGTTAGCCGGTCACACAAGATGAAGCCACCGGTGTCGCGACTCAGCGAATATGGGTCAAGCAGCAACGGCCTATCGCACGTGATTTCAACGCGTCCAATGTCATTGACCCTCAGCGTTGACGCCGTGCGCTCCTCGCGGGCAACCAGGTCGACAACGAAACGTATGTGCTGCACACGCGCAGGAACCTCGTGTGGACCAACTCGAAGAACATACGATGTCGCCATGTGCATAGGCTTTTCATCAAGCCACACCACGTCAGCAAGGTGGGCTCTACTCACCCCGAGTTCGGCGGAATTGACAATAACGTCGCCTCGCCCAACGTCTAGTTCTCGGTCGAGTTCAATGGCTACTGATTGACCACGTGTCACAACGTCCGGCGCCGGTGTGCCCGCCCGAAGGACGTTCTTCACGAGTGCGGTCTTTCCGGAAGGCCAAATCGAGATTTCGGAGCCCGCCGACAGGCTCCCACTTGCCAGCCGACCTGCGCACCAGCGGCGGTCACTTTCTCGAATCACGACCTGAACGGGCAATCGAAGGGACTCGTGTCGCACGTTGTGCGAGGAAGAACGTGACGAGCTCGAAGCGAGTGCACGCATGAGCGAATGTGCGCCTTCTGTGACATTGTCACCGCGGAGTCCCGAAACAGGAACAAAAGTGAACGTTGATTCCGCTGTTTCAAGGTGTGACAGCTGTTGACGCAGTTCAGCAGCGCGGGACTCGGGGTCGTTGACTGCATCCATCTTGTTGAAGGCGACAACAAATTCGCGCACGCCCATGAGCTGGCAAATCGACGCGTGACGCAGCGTCTGTTCGCGAACACCCCGCACGGCATCGACGACTAAGAGTGCAACACTCGCTGTGGAGGCGGCGACGGCCATGTTTCGCGTGTACTGATCGTGCCCGGGGGAATCCGCGAGCAAGGCGCGCCTGCCTTCGGGTAGGCGAATGTATCGATAGGCAACATCGATTGTGATTCCCTGTTCACGTTCGGACTCGAGCCCATCGGTTAGTCGGCTGAAATCTAGTGACCCGTCAGGCAGAAGAGCGGATGTGGCTTCGTCGCCGTGAATGCTTCCGGTTTCGGCAAGCAGGCGACCGATGAGAGTGCTCTTCCCGTCATCAACGGCTCCGCAGACCACGATTCGAGGGATTCCAACCAGGTGTGGCATCAGAAGTATCCCTCGTTCTTCTTGCGCTCCATGGAGGAGGCGCCTACTCCATCAATCAGGCGTCCGGCACGTTCGCTGGTCGACGTGATTTCGAGCTCCGCGATGATGTCGGTGACGGATCCTGCCTCCGACTCTTCGGCAGCCGAAAGGGGGTAGCAGCCAAGTGTGCGAAACCGCACCCGCCGCATCTGTGGGTGCTCGTTAGCCTCAAAAACAAAACGATCGTCATCGACGACAACGGGTTTTCCTTGCCGTAACACCGTGGGTCGTTCCTGCGTGAAATACAGCGGAACCACATCGAGGTTTTCCCGTTCGATATAACGCCACACATCGATTTCTGTCCAATTAGAGAGAGGAAAAGCACGCATAGTTTGCCCTTCGACAAGCGCAGGGTTCACCGTGGTCCAAAACTCCGGACGTTGCGCACTCGGTTCCCACGTATGCCCCGCTCCCCGGATACTAAACACACGCTCTTTCGCACGTGAACGCTCTTCATCTCGACGAGCCCCGCCCAGAGCTACGTCGAACCCTCCAGCGTCGAGCGCTTGCCGCAACGCGACGGTTTTCATGATTCGCGTGTATTCGTCGCTGCCGTGCGAAAACGGAGTGACATCGGCGCCGTCCGGGTTCGTGTGAACTCGCAGATCGAGTGCAAGACGATCAGCCGTCTCGTCTCGAAACCGAATCATGTCGGCGAACTTCCACATTGTGTCAATGTGCAGAACCGGCACCGTCATTCGCGACGGGGCGAATGCTTTCGTGGCGAGATGCAAAAGAACAGTGGAATCTTTCCCGATGCTGTAAAGAATGACCGGGCGAGAAAACGCCCCCACCGCCTCACGTATCGCCCAGATTGCCTCGGCCTCGAGCGCGTCTAGATCGTCGTATGTCGGCCCCACGCTCTAATCGTATTGCGTCGCTGAGGGCGACCCGGTGGGCCGGGTCAAAGATTCAGGTGGATGTCCCAAATACGACGCGCAGATTCACCCCAGGAGAAAGCCTGCGCCCGCCGCAACCCGGCCGCGCGCAGTGAGTGGCGGTTTTCTGCTGCGTCAACGATGGCTGCGCTCAGGAGCTCAATGTTTTTGGAGTCAGAAGCGTCGAGCTCGAAACTGATTCCTGCGCCACCGGCGACTTCGACCAGCGCGGGGTCAGAAGAATGCACCACGGGAGTGCCGAGGTGCATGGCTTCGACACGGGGTAGCCCAAACCCTTCGGCACGACTTGGCATGACGAGTGTTTGCGCGCGTTCGATCACCGTTGTGAGTGCGATGTCGTCGAGTACCCCGGTGACGAAAAGGCGTTTGTTGGCTCCGCGTAATTCCATTCCTGACTTTTGAGAGATT
>WLDR01000146.1 GCA_009704705.1 Actinomycetota bacterium
ATCGGCTAGGTCAGCTGACCGTTCGCCCATGTAGCCGCCCATTCCCTCAAGCAAGGCCTGAAAGGCGCCGAAAGCTTCGAAAACCGCGCGCTCGGCTGTTTTTCCGTCGTGGATGCGCTTGCTCACATCCTTCGCAATCGCTGGATCCCCCGCCATCAGGGCCTGCGCCTCAAGCACCGCTTGGGCGTCGCCGCCGACCTTCACCGCATGTTGCCCCAGCCACACGCCCACAGCGGCAAGCGCCTCGTTGGCGCGCGATACCTCGCTGGTCGCGTCTGCCGTGCGCACGGCGTCGAGAGGTTCCTGGAGGGGATCGGGCATACGCAACACTGGCCCCGCGGCCACCCCCCGACCGACACCCGTGCCCGTAAGTTTGCTCACCACGGTTGCCCTTTCCCTCATGCGCGCCGCGGTCTCACACTAGCCGAGGGCTCGGTTGACCCGAAAACGTTCGGCAGCGTGGCAAAGCACATACCCTTCGCCCACGAACTGCGGTAGCGTGGGGCGCGTTATTGGTGCGTCACGCCACAGCCGACAATGCGAATCGAGGATTTGAGCATGAGTCCGTCTGACCATTCCATCCTCACCTCGGAGAGCATCGTTCTTGTGGGGCTCGAATCCGACTCGAAGGTGGACGCAACACGTCAACTTGCTCAGCTTCTTTTCGAAGACGGTCGCGTATCCGACCTCGATGGCTTTCTGGAAGACGTGGCAGCACGCGAGCTGCAAATGAATACGGGTCTTCCCGGTGGAATAGGCATCCCGCACGCACGCTCTGAGTACGTTCTGGTTCCGAGTGTGGCCGTTGGGGTCAGCACGCGCGGCGTCGAGTTCGGCGCCAACGATGGACCGGCCACCCTGATTTTCTTGATTGCCGCTCCGGATGGTGCGAATGAGGCGCACCTTCACATCCTCGCCGCACTCGCGCGCAAACTCGTGCATGATGATTTCAAAGACTCCTTGCGAGTTGCGAAGTCTGCTGCCGAAGTCTCACAAATCATCACGAATGAGGTACAGAAATAATGAAGATTGTCGCCGTCACCTCGTGCATCACGGGAATCGCTCACACCTACATGGCCGCAGAGTCGCTCGAACAAGCCGCCAAGAAGGCCGGTCATGAAATCACCGTCGAGACCCAGGGCTCAGCTGGTTCGTCTCCTGTTCCACAATCGATCATTGACGAGGCCGACGTCGTAATCTTCGCGTGCGACCTCGAGGTCAAGAACAAGGGTCGCTTCAACGGCAAGCCTTTTCTTCAGATCGGCGTCAGTCGCGCGCTGGCAGATGGCGACAGCGTTATCAAACAGGCCGTGACTGCGGCAACATCAGGCAAGGCACCAAAAGTTGGAGAGCCCGCATCAGGTAAGGCTGCGTCGACGAACCCCAGTGGGTCCGTCAATAAGAACGCTCAGCGAGGTTTCTTCTCGCGACTATTTGGCAAACGCTAGGTCCTCATGGCTAAAGCGACGCGAAATGTGATTGTTGGGTCACGCATCGGACTTCACGCTCGCCCGGCCAGCATCTTTGTGCAGGCCGCCGGTGCGACGGGCCACCGGGTCATCATCACGAAGGCGAACGGTGACGACGCCGATGCGGCAAGCATCCTCTCCGTTTTGGCGCTAGCTGTGGCACACGGTGAGAGTTTGACACTCGAGGTCGAAGGCGACAATGCCGAGGCCGTTGCTGACGAGTTGGCAGGGTTGCTCGTGTCAGATCTCGACGCACTCTAGAGGATCACTGTGGTTCTCGCCGGTCACACCCCGCGCACCTAGGCTGGAAGACATGTCAGTGCGCATCGCGACCATCAACACCAACGGCGTTCGCGCTGCGTTTCGCAAAGGCATGGATGCGTGGCTCGACACCCGCGAAATAGACATCCTCGCCATTCAAGAAGTACGCGCGTCAACGGATGACCTCGTCGAGCTTCTGGGCCCTGAGTGGAACGTGCTGCACGATGCCGCGAGCGCGAAGGGGCGAGCAGGGGTGGCGATTGCGAGTCGGGCGAGCGCGAGCATCCACCGCGTTGAAATCGGGAGCGCTGACTTCGACACCGCCGGCCGATGGCTTGAAGCCGACTACACGGTCAACGGCAAAACGCTCACAGTTGTGAGTTGCTACGTGCACTCCGGTGAGGTTGACACGCCAAAGCAAGAAGAGAAGTGGAAGTTTCTCGACGCGATGGAAGGGCGTATGCTCGAGCTCGCCGCCGAGCGCGATTACGCTCTCGTGCTCGGTGACCTCAACGTTGGTCACCGGGAGCTCGACATCAAGAACTGGAAAGGCAACGTGAAGCGCGCCGGCTTCTTGCCACGCGAGCGTGCCTATTTCGATCGAATTCTGGGCACCGCCGGCGGGACCGTTGAGTGCGTTGACGGCACAACCGGCACCGGTCTTGGCTGGGTCGACGTCGGTCGAGCTGCGGCAGGCGAAGTGCCTGGGCCGTACACCTGGTGGTCATGGCGTGGGCAAGCATTCGACACGGATGCCGGCTGGCGCATCGACTATCAGCTCGCGACCCCGGCTCTCGCTGCGGTCGCCTCCAACTACACCGTCGACCGGGCGCCGGCCTACGACCAACGGTGGAGCGACCACACGCCCGTCGTCGTCGATTACGCCCTCTAGGATTTTCACGTGTCCAAACCCGTTGTCTTTTCCGGCATGCAGCCGAGCTCCGATTCACTCCACCTCGGCAACTTCATCGGCGCGCTCGGCAACTGGGTTGAGATGCAGAGCGACTTCGACGCCTACTTCTGCGTTGTCGACCTGCACGCGATCACGGTTCCGCAAGACGCCAAAACCTTACGCGAACGCACACGCGCCACGGCCGCTCAGTATATCGCCGCCGGAATTGACCCGACGAAGAGCACGCTGTTTATTCAGTCGCACGTTCCAGCGCACACTGAACTCGCCTGGATTCTGAATACGCTCACCGGATTTGGCGAGGCCAGCCGAATGACGCAGTTCAAAGACAAGTCAGCCAAGGGCGGCGCAGACGCATCGAGCGTCGGGCTCTTCACGTATCCGATTCTGATGGCCAGCGACATCCTGCTCTACAACACCAACAAGGTGCCGGTCGGCGAAGACCAGCGTCAGCACCTCGAGTTGACGCGCGACCTCGCGGCGAGATTCAACGCTCGTTTCGGCGAAACGCTGACGATTCCTGAGCCGCACATTCTCAAAGAGACGGCAAAAATTTACGACCTGCAGAATCCGGCCGCCAAAATGTCCAAGTCTGCAGAGACCGAAGCCGGTTTGCTCAAGATTCTCGATGACCCGGCCGTGACCGCAAAGAAGGTCATGCGCGCCGTCACGGATGCCGATGGCGAAGTTCGTTTCGATCGCGAAAACAAGCCCGGGCTTGCGAATCTGCTCACGATTTTCTCGGTGCTCTCCGGTCGTAGCGTCGACGCCCTCGTTAACGAATACGCCGGAGGTGGTTACGGTGCCATCAAGAAAGACCTCGCCGAGCAGGTCACGGCGAGTTTCGCACCCATCGCGACGCGCACGCACGAGTTGCTTGCCGACCCGGCCGAGCTCGACCGCATCTTGGGCGCTGCCGCGGATCGCGCATCCGTCGTGGCAAATGCCACCGTCGAACGCGTTTATGACCGCGTGGGGCTACTCCGCCGTTCGTCCACTTCTTAGAAGATTCTTGGAAATCGGATACCCAAAAGGAATAAGAACAGGCATAGGCTGTTATCAATAGAGCAACGCGCTCCGGGGTCAGTGTAAGTCTGAACCGGCGGTAAAAGTCCGCGAACCTTGACGCCCACCCATCCGGGTGACGCATCACAGGCCGAGCCGGTGGAATTCCGGGACCGACGGTTAAAGTCCGGATGAGAGGTAGCGCGTCACGAGGTCACTCGTGTGATGTGTTGCGTGCCGTTATGGCGCCAATCGTCGTCCCGGAGTTTGTGTTGCAGGTTAAGAACCTCCACACGAAACGGACACAACACATGACTGGCACCTCGCCCGCGTCGAACCCGGCTGGCACAGCCGTCGGTGGCGCGTCGGCCTATGCCGAGATGATGCATCGTGCCGTCGAATTGTCCATGAACGGCCCGGCCCACGATG
>WLDR01000147.1 GCA_009704705.1 Actinomycetota bacterium
CGCTACTTCCACCAATCAAGACCAGGTTGTCACTCAGCGTGAAGGTGGAGTTTGCAAGCGTGACTGGACCGGCGTTGACAGTGACGGCGGTTGCCGTCGATTCCGGAATGACAACTCCGCCGGAGACTTCGACACTGCCTGCTGCCAGGCGCGGCTGCACCGTTCCGGATGAACACTCTGTCACCACAATCGAAACGGATTCGCTCGCAGCTGCGCTGCTCGCAGAGGGTGAGAACACGCATCCAGTTGCCGTGCCGACTTGGCTGATGTCACTGGCCGTTAGCCCGGAAATCGCCTGGTTGAACGAAAGGCCAAATGTGAGCGTGGTTGCCGTCGTAGGAGTGGATGGCGACGTCCACGTCGCTTTCGCGTCGTAGGCGGCCAGCGTGGTGTCGGTCGTGAGAGCAAGACCGGAGTACGTGCCACCGGCGCCACCGTATTCGACGAGATAGGCGTAAGAACCAGTACAACCGATGTCGTTCCATCGACCGGCCGAGCCCCAGTTCGTCACCGCACAGTCTTCGGAGTTGCCCCAGTTGTTTGGCTCACCGTTCGACCAGCCGGCGTATCGGCCCGAGTACCACGAACCGAGACCCCATCCGGGTGCCGAACTCGTCGGCGTTGACGACGTGCCAGAATATGTTCCGAAGACGAAATCGGACTCGCCGGCGATCTCGGCGCCATCCCATCGCCACTGGCCTTCAACGGCAGCGTCCGTCGCGCCAATGTAGATGTTCGACGCACCCGTCTCTGAGGCAATGAAGTCGTTCTCAGCTCGAGACGTGATGTGTGCGAGATAGCCGTTGAGGCCGAAATAGGTCTTGCTGGCTGCAAGTGATTTCGCATTGGCCCGGGTTGCCGCGGTGCTCACGTACTCGTAGTAGTGGCCCGAGTTGGCGTCGTAGTAGCGAGTTCCGGTCGGCACGCTCGCAAGCCCGATGCGCAATGTCATGCCGTCAGTGACCGAGGATGGCTGCCACGTCACCGACTCCAACGCGGCAAGTACTTGGGCGTAGGTTCCCTTGAAGCCGAGCTTGGATGAACTGTAGGACGAGTATCCCGAGATCAGTGATGTTCCGCT
This sequence comes from Actinomycetota bacterium, assembly GCA_009704705.1. Taxonomy (GTDB): domain Bacteria; phylum Actinomycetota; class Actinomycetes; order Actinomycetales; family Microbacteriaceae; genus RFQD01. The sequence continues at coordinate 1,082 of WLDR01000147.1, forward strand.
CTGCGACGCCGCGAGGGCGCCGTTGGTCTGCACGACATCGTTGGCATCCACGTATTTCACCGTCACCTGGTACGAGCCTGCTTGCTCTTCTTCAGAGAAACCGGATAGCGAAATGCCGAGGTTTGTCGCGACACCCTTCTGCGCTTGCGTCGTGGCGACCGTTACCGCGGCGGTCGAGTCGGCTTCAGCCGGCGATGCGTCGATGAACGCCGAGGAGACAAAAACGCCAGTTGCAAGCGCAAAAATTGCGATTGCCGACAACGCAGACGCGAGTTTCGTCAAACGCGAAAGACGGTCACGGAGGCGACTCGCTTTCGCTCGAAACACAGGCCTAACGGGACGCATGACTGGGGGAATCCTTATCATTCGGGTGACCGTAGAGTCTAACAGTCCTTCCGAACTAAATCCTATTGAAGAGGTAGCGAAAACTCTGGTTTGAACAGCGAAAGGCTGGGTCCGCGTTCCCGGTCACGGGAGCGCTCTGGTCGGCCCTAGTGCTTGGCATGTCTGTGTGCTTTCGGGCTAGAGTCGCGCCATGAAGATGTTCCGGCGTGTTGCGTTGGGCCTGCTCGCCGCGGGAGTTGTGGCGCTGGTCGTGCTACCGCTCATCCTGCCGTTTCAGAGCAGTGGAACCGTGTCGTACCGCGAAGCCGGTGGCCAGTTCATCCGGGTCAATGACCTCGATGTACACGTCGACACTCGTGAATTCACCGATGCGTGCGAGTGTTTTGAGGCCGGGCGCGAACCACTGATTCTCTTGATGCATGGTTTCGGGGCCAGCACGTTTTCATGGCGTGAGGTCATGGATGAGCTCAGCGGATTCGGTGAGGTTGTGGCGTATGACCGGCCGGGCTTTGGCTTCACAGAACGCGTCACCACGTGGGCCGGCGAGAACCCCTACGGCACACTCGGCAACTTTCAGATTATCGACCGTCTCATCGACGAATTCGCGGATGGTCGACCCGTGGTCTTGGTCGGACACTCGGCTGGTGGCGAGCTCGCCGCGAACTACGTCGTCGCGAATCCGGGGCGCGTTGATGGCCTGGTGCTCGTCGACGCAGCGATCTTCACGACCGGGGGAAGCCCGGCGTGGCTTGTGCCTGTATTCGAATTGCCGCAGTTCGACACTCTCGGGCCGATGCTGGTGAGCAGCATCGCGACATCGGGCGAAGACCTTCTGCGCGAGAGCTTTCTTGACCAAACCAAGCTGACCGACGATGTGTATGCCGGCTATCGCGCGCCTCTCGCCCTCGAAGGTTGGGAGAGAGGTTTTTGGGAGTTCACGAAAGCTCCTCGCATCGCGGGTCTTGCTCTGCGGTTGGGAGAGCTACGCGTTCCAACGCTCGTCATCACTGGCGACAGCGACACTGTGGTGCCGACCGCGGATGCGTCGCGCATCCACGACGCCATTGAGCAAAGCGAACTCGTGATCATTGGCCAAGCCGGGCACTTACCTCAGGAGGAACAGCCAGCCGCCTTTGTCGCAGCGCTCGAGACGTGGCTCGTGTCGACCTACGAGTGATTCTCGGTTGCATGCACCTCGGCATCTTGCGTGTGCAGGTCGTCATCGAGGTCGGCATTTTCGAATTCGCGCGTTCGAGGTAACTCGACGTGAAGGTCGGTGCCGATGCAAATCTTCAGTTCGCCGCGCGTGAGCGTGTAATCGAGCACGTGTCCCCCGCTGTGACGGTCGGCTGAGATGAAGTGCGCGTGGTCGCCCGCAATGCCGATGCCCTGCTGATACACCGGTGTCAAGAATCCGACGATGTCGCCAGAAACACCGGATGCGCCGTCGGGGCTTGCCCCGAAGATCTGCACGGGCTCGCCCTTGGTTACCTCGACGAGTCGTCGATACGGCTTCGACTGCTTGGCGACTGTTCTCGTTCGAACGAACTCGAAATCACCCGACAGCCAGAACGCGTAGAGGTAATTGTCCGAGGGAGTTGCGTCGTCCAAGATTCTCGCTATGTCGGCTCGGGAATGCGGCCTGTCGATGGCGATCGACATGTGCGACTCGAATCGCGTCGTCACCGCAAACGGCGTGAGTTCCTGTTTCGGAGCCGGCGCGACCGTTCCATCGCTCGAAAGTCGGTAGCAAACACCATCGAGGATGAGCATTTCTCCGTCGAGAGCGTTGAACGTGCCGACACCGAAGTCACCTCGAGTGAGCAGGTGCTCCACGGAACAATCGCCGTCGTAGACACCGTCGAGGAGTGCGTTCATGAGGCCGGTCTGAAAGACCTCGTGGCGAGGGGGTATGCGTGAAGACTTCGAGACTGCGGAGTCACTCATGAAGGGACTTCTACAGCGCCTTGAGAATGTCTTCGACGCGATCCTTGGCGTCGCCGAAGAGCATGCTCGCGTTCTCGCGATAGAACAACGGGTTCGCAACTCCGGCGTAGCCCGAGCTCATCGAGCGCTTAAACACGATGACGTTGTCCGCCTCCCACACCCGCAGCACGGGCATGCCGGCAATCGGGCTCGTCGGGTCTTCGGCGGCTGCCGGGTTGACCGTGTCATTTGCCCCGATGACGAGCACGACGGATGTGTCACCGAAGTCGTCGTTGACCTCATCCATCTCAAGCACGATGTCGTAGGGCACCTTCGCTTCGGCGAGCAACACGTTCATGTGACCTGGCAAGCGGCCGGCAACGGGGTGGATGCCGAAACGCACATCAACGCCGCGTTCCCGCAACTGTGCTGCAAGTTCGGCGACCGGATACTGCGCCTGCGCGACGGCCATGCCGTAACCCGGCGTGATGATCACCGAACTCGCATTGGTGAGCATTTCTGCGACCTGCTGCGCATCAATCTCGGTCGCCTCGCCGGTCTCTTCTTCGCCCGAGGCGGACGGCTTCTCAATGCCGAATCCGCCGGCGATCACCGAGATGAACGAGCGGTTCATCGCACGGCACATGATGTACGAGAGGTATGCACCGGATGAACCGACGAG
>WLDR01000148.1 GCA_009704705.1 Actinomycetota bacterium
ACCGCGCTGTTCAATCGCGAAATCATCACGGATGACCGTGCGGGCGTCTTCCTCGGCCCCGCAATGGTGCTCGGCTCCCTCGTCGCATTCGCGGTGACGGTGGCCACCTCGGCATTTCGGCGCCGACGCAGAGCACGAACAGGTGCGCCGTTTGTCGGAAGCTCGCTCGTGGCTGCGTTGATGGCCTACCTCGCATACGTGTTCACCGCACTCGTGGGGTGGGTCGTGTTTGTGCCGGGTGACCCCGGCGAAGCCCTGCCTTTCGCCCTGCACACTGCGCTCGACTGGCCGGCGTTTGTCATCGCCATTGCCAGCCTGATCGTCTCGCTGGCGTTCTTCGCATACCTGCCGTGGAGAACTCGCAACCTGATGTAAGGGCTGCACCTAGCCTGAGCGGATGCTCGCCGCCACCACCATCGCACCCACTCTCGCAACCACTCTCGCAACCATCGTCAACATCGCTGGGCTCGCTGCGTTTCTGGTGCTGAGCGTGTGGCTGGCGGTTGTCGATTGGCGCGAACACCGGCTCCCCAACAAACTCGTGGCGGCAGCCGCAATATGCGCTCTGACCTGCCATTTTTGCCAAACCGCACTGTGGGCATTCTCGGCCAACGGGCCAGACCTGACACCCCTCATTCGCTCTATCGTCACCGCCGCGGCCTGCTTCGCTCTCTATCTCCTGCTCCATCTGGTCTCGCGAACCAAAAACAGCGCCGGGATGGGCGCGGGCGACGTCAAACTCGCCGCCGTTCTCGGCCTGTACTTGGGCTGGATCAGCGTCGACACCGCAATCTTCGGCATCGCATCCGGATTCGCTCTCGGTGCGGTGTATTCGCTCGTCGTTATCGCCCTCAAACGAGCGCATCGCAGCTCGCACGTGGCATTTGGCCCGTGGATGCTCGCCGGCGCGTGGCTCGCAATTGCACTCGCGTACCTCGCCTGAGCCCCCCGTGCTCGCACCAGAACACAACCGGTTTGCCTGACCGAGCGATTTCGCACTACGCTTGAGGCTTGGTGTGACAAAAAACACCAGCTCCATAAGGGTTCCGCCCACTGATGCGGGGAACCCCCACGGCATGTTCGGCCGCCAACGTTTCGCAATCGTGATTCGGGTCGAATAACAAACTCATTCGCTGTCACCGTGCAGCTTTAAACAAGGAGAAATAGTGCCAACTATTAACCAGTTGGTCCGCAAGGGTCGCACGCCGAAGGTCACCAAGACCAAGGCACCTGCCCTGAAGGCGAACCCACAGCAGCGTGGAGTGTGCACCCGTGTGTACACCACCACCCCGAAGAAGCCGAACTCGGCTCTCCGTAAGGTCGCGCGTGTCAAGCTCAGCAACGGCACCGAAGTAACGGCCTACATCCCCGGCGAGGGCCACAACCTCCAGGAGCACTCGATGGTGCTCGTTCGTGGTGGTCGTGTGAAAGACCTCCCCGGTGTTCGCTACAAGATCGTTCGTGGCGCGCTCGACACGCAGGCCGTCAAGAACCGCAAGCAGGCTCGCAGCCGCTACGGCGCGAAGATGGAGAAGAAGTAATGCCACGTAAGGGTCCAGCCCCGAAGCGTCCCGTCGTAGCCGACCCGGTTTACGGCGCACCCATCGTCACGCAGCTCGTTAACAAGATTCTTCTTGACGGCAAGAAGGGTCTCGCCGAGCGCATCGTTTACGGCGCTCTCGAAGGCGTGACCGCAAAGACCGGTGGCGACGCCGTCGTCACGCTCAAGAAGGCACTCGACAACGTTCGTCCGACCCTCGAGGTGCGTTCGCGCCGCGTTGGTGGTTCGACCTACCAGGTGCCCGTTGAGGTCAAGCCTCACCGTGCCAACACCCTTGCGTTGCGCTGGTTGACCAGCTACGCGAAGGCCCGTCGCGAGAAGACGATGACCGAGCGTCTCATGAACGAGATCCTCGACGCATCGAACGGTCTCGGCGCCGCTGTAAAGCGTCGTGAAGACACGCACAAGATGGCCGAGTCGAACAAGGCATTCGCGCACTACCGCTGGTAACACCTAGCTGTAGTGCTCCCACCGAGGTCGGCAACGACCTCGCCTGAACCCCCTTTCTAACTGGAGGACACCCGTGGCACAAGACGTGCTCACCGACCTGAACAAGGTCCGCAACATCGGCATCATGGCTCACATCGATGCTGGAAAGACGACGACCACCGAGCGAATCCTGTTTTACACGGGTATCACGCACAAGATCGGTGAAGTTCACGATGGCGCCGCCACGATGGACTGGATGGCTCAGGAGCAGGAGCGCGGTATCACGATTACGTCGGCCGCGACGACCTGTTTCTGGAACAAGAACCAGATCAACATCATTGACACGCCCGGACACGTTGACTTCACCGTTGAGGTGGAGCGCTCGCTCCGCGTTCTCGATGGTGCCGTTGCGGTCTTCGATGGCAAGGAAGGTGTGGAGCCTCAGTCGGAGACGGTGTGGCGCCAGGCTGACAAGTACGACGTTCCTCGCATTTGCTTCGTCAACAAGATGGACAAGCTCGGCGCTGACTTCTACTTCACGGTCGACACCATCATCAACCGCCTCGGCGCTAAGCCGCTTGTGATTCAGCTCCCCATCGGTTTCGAGAACACCTTCGAAGGTGTTGTCGACCTCGTTGAGATGCGTGCACTCACGTGGCGCGGTGACTCAAAGGGTGACGTTGAGCTCGGCGCCAAGTACGAGATCGAAGAGATCCCGGCTGACTTGGTCGACAAGGCCAACGAGTACCGCGAGAAGCTCATCGAGAGTGTTGCCGAAGGCGACGACGATCTTCTCAACCGCTTCCTCGAGGGTGACACCGACTTCTCGGTAGCCGAGATCAAGAAGGCCATCCGCAAGATGACCATCAACTCCGAGATCTACCCTGTTCTCTGTGGCTCGGCCTTCAAGAACCGCGGTGTACAGCCGATGCTCGACGCAGTTGTTGACTACCTCCCCAGCCCGCTCGACGTTCCTGCAACACAGGGCCACGACGTGCGCGACGAAGAGAAGATCATCGAACGTCACCCGGTTTCGACCGACCCGTTCGCCGGTCTCGCATTCAAGGTTGCTGTTCACCCATTCTTCGGTCGTCTGACCTACGTTCGCGTGTACTCCGGTCAGGTCGACTCCGGCGCTGCGGTTGCCAACGCAACCAAGGGCAAGAAAGAGCGCATCGGCAAGATCTTCCAGATGCACGCCAACAAGGAGAACCCGGTCGAGAACATGACCGCCGGTCACATCTACGCGGTCATCGGTCTGAAAGACACGACCACGGGAGACACGCTGTGCGACCCGGACAACCAGGTTGTGCTCGAGTCGATGTCGTTCCCTGAGCCGGTTATCTCGGTTGCTATTGAGCCGAAGACCAAGGCTGATCAGGAGAAGCTCGGTACGGCCATCCAGAAGCTGGCTGAAGAAGACCCGACCTTCCGCGTGGAGCAGGACCAGGAAACTGGCCAGACCGTTATCTCCGGTATGGGCGAGCTCCACCTCGACATCCTCGTCGACCGCATGCGTCGCGAGTTCAACGTTGAGGCAAACGTTGGCAAGCCACAGGTTGCGTACCGCGAGACCATTCGCCGAAAGGTCGAAAAGCACGACTACACCCACAAGAAGCAGACGGGTGGATCCGGTCAGTTCGCAAAGGTGCAGATCTCGCTCGAGCCGATGGAAGTTACGCCTGACAAGGTCTACGAATTCTCCAACCAGGTCACCGGTGGTCGCGTTCCTCGCGAATACATTCCGTCGGTGGATGCTGGATTCCAGGCCGCTATGGCGGTCGGTGTTCTCGCCGGCTACCCGATGGTGGGCGTCAAGGGCATTCTCGTAGATGGTGCCTACCACGACGTCGACTCGTCGGAAATGGCGTTCAAGCTTGCAGGCTCTATGGCCTTCAAGGAGGCAGCACGTAAGGCTGACCCCGTTCTTCTCGAGCCGTTGATGGCTGTGGAAGTTCGTACTCCTGAGGAGTACATGGGTGACGTCATCGGCGACCTCAACTCCCGACGTGGACAGATTCAGTCCATGGAGGATGCCACG
>WLDR01000149.1 GCA_009704705.1 Actinomycetota bacterium
CCCCCCGCGTTGCTCTGATTGGCGACAGTCACGCGTACCAGTACATCGACGCCCTGATTCGTCAGTCAGAAAAGAATGGATGGTCGCTGACCACGTACCTCAAGGGTGCGTGCCCGTGGACGATGGCCGATCCTGACGACAGCAATCCCGCGTTCGTCGAGTCGTGCACCACCTGGCGAGACAATCTCGCTGTCGAGCTTGCCGACATCGAGCCATATGACGCCATCATCACGTCCGCCCTCTCGAGTGGCTTAGTCGCCGCCTCGGGCAACATCGAGCAAGCCTCGATCGATGCCGCCGCTGCGTGGACCGCACAATCACGGTCTGCACGCATCGTCGTTATCGCCGACAACCCGGCCGTCGGGTTTGACCCCAACAATTGCTTGCGCGCGGGAACTCCTCAATCGTGCGAGTTTTCGAGAGCCGATGGTCTCGTATCACCAGATCCCTTAGGCCTCGCCGCAGACCTTGTTGCAAAAACGATTGTCGTCGATTTCACCGATGTGTTCTGTGACGCCTCGACATGTCAGGTGGTCATTTCCGGCGCGAATGTGTACCGCGACCAGGATCACCTCACAGCAACTTTTGCCAACAGCATGGGTCCCACAATTGCGGCCACGGTTAATGCCGCATTGCGGGCGAGGTAACCCGTCCCTACAAATTTCGAAGCATAAAAAAACGAAAGACCCCCTTCGGAGTCTTTCGTTTTGGTTTTGTGGAGCCTAGGAGAATCGAACTCCTAACCCCCTGCTTGCAAAGCAGGTGCTCTGCCAATTGAGCTAAGGCCCCGTGGGAAACGGGTGTGGGGCTACCAGGACTTGAACCTGGGACCTCTTCATTATCAGTGAAGCGCTCTAACCACCTGAGCTATAGCCCCGTTTGACCAGAGTTGAGCCTACCTGAGTGAACGAACGAAAAAAAATCCGCCCACGTTCAACAGCCTAGTCCGGAACGTTGATAAATCCCATTTGGATTCCGCCGACAATGCGCGCACAGGCGTTGTAGATGACGGCGATAACGCCACCCAACACGGTGATCACGACCATATTCAAGATGCCCACGACACCCGCGAAACTGAGCACCTGCGCCATGGAAGCAAAGCTCTGTACGTCGAAGTCGTTGCCGCCGAGAACCTGGCCCGCCACGTTGTTCGCTGTTTCGAAAACACCCGTCTGAACAAAGACCATGTAAAGCAAAAAGGTGGCGATGACAGTCACGATTGCTTGGGCGAGGCCGAGCAAGAAAGAAACCTTGAGCGCCGACCAAAAGTCGATGTACGACAGCTTGAGTCGAACGTGTCTTTCGGGGCCATCAGTGCCACGGGGCGTCTTGGCTCCGCGAGGAGTGCTTGGTCCGCGACCGAACTTGGGGATCGAAAACTTGCGTCCGCTCTCAGTTGGCCCCGCGGTCGTTGGTGGTGGGGTGTAACTGCCAGGTGCTGTGCTCATTTTCATCAAGTCCTTGGATTGCCGGTTACGTTATGGCCAGAGATAAGGCTATTACGCTTCGGTGGGCTTCGCCTCGTCGGCGGATGACTCCCTGGAGGTTTCGTCTGAGATTTCGTCCGGAGCTTCTTCCGGAGCTTCGTCGTCTGAATTGACCAAGTTGCGCTCCTTATTCTGCGCGACGGCAAGAATTCGGTCTTCGTCAGCAAACCGAGCAAAGACTACGCCCATGGTGTCGCGTCCCTTGGCTGGAACCTCAGAAACGTTGGAACGCACAACCTTGCCCGACTCGAGAACAACGAGCACCTCGTCGTCGTCCGAGACGATCAGGGCGCCTGCCAAATCACCGCGTTCATCGCTGAGTTTCGCCACCTTGATTCCGAGGCCACCTCTGTTTTGCAGTCGATACTGATCGACGGATGTTCGTTTGGCGTATCCGCCCTCCGTCACCACGAACACATACCCGTTGTCGCTGACAACCGACGCGTCGAGAATTGCGTCGTGCTCACGGAAGTGCATTCCGATGACGCCCGATGTCGAGCGGCCCATTGGGCGAAGAGCTTCGTCTGTCGCACTGAATCGCAAACTCATCCCTTTGCGGGATACGAGCAGAACATCCGAGTCGTCATCGAGAAGAAGGGCCTTCATAACCTCGTCTTCATCGCGTAGCTTGATCGCGATGATTCCACCTGTGCGGTTCGTGTCGTACTCAGTGAGCTGTGTCTTCTTGACGAGACCGTCGCGAGTGACAAGTGCCAGGTACTTGGCTGCCCCGTAGTCGCGGATGTCGAGAATCTGTGCAATCGATTCGTCGGGCTGTAGCTCGAGCAGGTTTGCGACGTGTTGTCCCTTGGCGTCGCGGCCGGCCTCCGGAATCTCGTACGCCTTTGCGCGGTAGACGCGACCCTTGTTCGTGAAAAAGAGAAGCCAGTGGTGGGTGGTCGTCACGAAGAAGTGCTCTACGACGTCGTCGGCACGAAGCGAGGCGCCCTTCACGCCCTTGCCTCCGCGGCGCTGGCTGCGGTAGTTGTCACTTCGAGTGCGCTTGACGTAGCCACCGCGTGTGACAGTGATGACCACTTCTTCTTCGGGGATGAGGTCTTCCACCGACAAATCGCCGTCATAACCAGGAACGATTGTCGTGCGACGATCGTCGCCGTAGCGATCCACGATTTCGGTGAGCTCTGTCGACACGATTTCCCGCTGACGAGCTGGGCTGGCGAGGATGCCGTTAAGGTCTTGAATCTGGGCCTCTAGGTCGGCGGCCTCATCCATGATCTTTTGGCGCTCAAGTGCGGCGAGTCGGCGCAACTGAAGATCGAGGATTGCGCGTGCCTGAAGATCGTCAATCTTGAGAAGCGTCATCAGGCCTTCGCGCGCATCATCAGCGGAGGCGCTACGACGAATGAGCGCAATGACCTCGTCGAGCTCACCCAGTGCAGACAGATACGCGCGCAAAATGTGCATGCGTTCTTCGGCCTTGCGCAAACGGAACGATGTGCGTCGAACAATCACGTTGATTTGATGTTCAACCCAGTACGTAATGAAGCCGTCGAGGGCGAGCGTGCGCGGAACTCCGTCAACAATGGCCAGCATGTTGGCGCCAAAATTTTCTTGCAACGACGTCATGCGGTACAGGTTGTTGAGCACAACCTTGGCGACAGCATCCCGTTTGAGAACAATCACCAGTCGCTGACCGGTGCGACCACTCGTTTCGTCACGAATATCGGCAACGCCTTGGATTCGGCCTTCTTTAACGAGCTCCGCGATCTTGATTGCGAGATTGTCGGGGTTCACCTGATACGGAAGCTCGGTGACGACCAAGCAGGTTCGTCCGTGAATCTCTTCGACGGCGACAACGGCGCGCATCGTGATTGACCCGCGCCCCGTGCGGTAGGCATCTTGAATTCCTCGGGCCCCGAGAATCTGGGCACCCGTGGGGAAGTCAGGCCCCTTGATGCGCTCCATCAGCGCTTCGAGAAGTTCTTCCCGCGACGCCTCCGGGTTTTCGAGCAGCCACAAGGCGCCCGAAGAAACCTCGCGCAAATTGTGCGGCGGGATGTTCGTCGCCATGCCCACCGCGATGCCCACGGAACCGTTGACGAGCAAGTTCGGGAAACGACTCGGCAGAATTGCGGGTTCTTGCGTGCGGCCGTCATAGTTGTCTTGAAAGTCGACCGTATCTTCGTCGATGTCCCGAACCATTTCGAGGGCAAGAGGCGCCATTTTGGTTTCGGTGTATCGGGGAGCTGCCGCGCCGTCGTTACCTGGCGAGCCAAAGTTTCCCTGGCCCAGCGCGAGCGGGTAGCGCAGGCTCCATGGTTGAACCAAGCGAACCAGGGCGTCATAAATTGCGCTGTCACCGTGTGGGTGGAACTGGCCCATGACATCGCCGACAACACGAGCACACTTCGAAAACGCCTTGTCGGGACGATACCCGCCGTCGTACATCGCGTAAATGACACGGCGGTGCACA
>WLDR01000015.1 GCA_009704705.1 Actinomycetota bacterium
ACTTGCAGCCACACATCAGAACCGATCCGACGTGCCTCTGCTCTCAGAACCTGAAGTTTGGGCATTACAGATTCCATGAATTTCTGGCCACCGAAGCCGGGCTCAACCGTCATGACCAGAAACTGATCAAACTCGGGGAGGAGTTCGAGATATGGTTCAACCGGCGTTCCGGGCTTGATCGCGAGACCAACACGGGAGCCAATACCGCGGATCCGTCGCGCGAGTGAAATCGGGTCGTCCGACGCTTCCACGTGAAAAGTGACCGATGCGCAACCCATTTCGGCGTACCCCGGAGCCCACGTATCGACGTCCGAAATCATGAGGTGAACATCCAGTGGAATTGGAGACACGTCAACGATTCGCTGCACCATTTGCGGGCCAAACGTGAGATTCGGAACAAAGTGGTTGTCCATAACATCGACGTGAACGAAATCTGCCGATGAGATCTTGTTGAGATCCCGTTCCATATTGACGAAGTCAGCCGACAGAATGCTCGGGTTGATGCGTGCCATGTTCGAAAGCCTATGTTGTCACTTGGTCAACAGCGAGATGAACATCGCATCCGTGTTGTGGCGATGAGGCCACAGTTGAGCCGACAAGTCGCCTCCTGAGAGGTCCATCGGTTCCCGAACGATGTTTGCGAGAACTGCCTTTGCGTCTAGTTCATACACCCCGGGAATTGCCGTGATGGCGCGGTCGACGATTGATCGTGTCTCAACGAGATGTGGCGAACAGGTCACGTAGGCGACGAGCCCGCCTGGCTTCACGGCCCGCAAGGCGCTCATGAGCAGATCGCTTTGAATAGCAGTGAGGGTGGCAACATCGCTGGGGCTGCGCCTCCAACGAGATTCGGGACGTCGGCGCAGGGCACCCACTCCAGAACACGGAGCGTCAACTAAGACGCGGTCGAACGAGTTGGCCTCTTCTGCACCGAACCGTCTTCCGTCGCCTTCGACCACCTCCACGTGCTTGAACCCGGTTACTGCAGAACGAACGAGTTGTGCTCGATGGGGTGCAACCTCGTTCGCCGTGATCGAAACGCCGACGTCGAGAGACTCCGCCGCCAGTAGTGCGGTCTTACCGCCTGGTCCAGCGCACATATCAAGCCAACGCTCGTCGGCAGCGATTGGCCGCGCTCGCGTCAGGGCAAGCGCTGCGAGCTGTGACCCTTCGTCTTGAACGCGTGCCTGACCTGTTGCAACTGCATCAACTGAAGCAGGGTCTCCCCCACTGAGCGTTAGCGCGCGGGGTGAATACTTGCCGACGTGAGTGTTGTCAATGGCGGATTCGCCGTGGAGGCGAACCAGCGTCACGCGCGGAGGCTCGTTATTCGCGTCGAGAAGCTCACGCAGCTCAGAACCACGACCCTCATGAGCCAAAGCGGACCGAAATGCGCGAATAATCCATGACGGATGACTCGTTTCAATGGCGAGCGAATCATCGGGCTTCTGTCCATCTGTAACCGCGCGAACCCATTCGTCGGCTGTCTTTTCGGTAACACGACGCATCACAGCGTTGACAAAGCCAATTGCGCCTCTACTCGCTCTGCGGCGCGTGAGCTCGGCCGACTCATCAACCACGGCATGCGCGGGAGTCGCGAGCGCAATCCACTGATGCACTCCGAGTCTGAGAATGTCGAGAACGCCAGGGTCAATGTCCGTCGTCGAACGACCTGAGGCTTGAGAAATCACCGCGTCATACAGACCCTGCATGCGCAATGTGCCATACGTGAGCTCGGTGGCAAAACCAGCGTCGGATGGGTCAAGACGAGCCCTTCGGAGTGCCCCCGGTAGCTCGAGGTTGGCATACGCATCCTTAAGGCGCACCGCTTCAAGGACATCGCAGGCCACATCCCTGGCGCTCACGAGAAGCGCCACGACTCGCGTTGAAGCCCTCGAGCCCAGTCTTGAGCGGGCATTACGACCTTGCCGGCAGGTTGCACCGTGATCAGTGACAGTGCGCCATCGGTGAACCCAATCAGCACTGAATCAGGCGAGGCGAGAAGAGTTCCTGACGACACACTCCCGTCTTCGGCCATTGCACACACCAAAACCTTTACCCGGCCGGAAGTGGAATCAATCCACGCACCAGGCTCGGGCGTGACACCGCGAAAAATATTGAACGCGCTCCGAGCGGTGTCTTTTGGCTCTAGGCGACCATCGTTTGCCGTGAGCTTGCCAGCGAAGGAAACCTGACCGACTTGTTCCGTAGATGTCGCAGTGGCGGATTCGAGTGCTTCGACAACGCGAACGACCTCGTGTGAACCGACACTGGCAAGGCGGGTGAGAGCTTCGCCGGCAGTTTCCGTTGCGCCAAGAGGGACGGACATCGATTCTAAGACCGGACCTGCATCGAGCTCGGCAACGAGTGTGAAAATCGAAAGCCCGACCTCGGTTGCCCCCGACATGATCGTTCGTTGAAGCGGCGCAGCCCCGCGCCATTGAGGCAACTGCGAGAAGTGCAGGTTGATCCAGCCATGAGTAACTGACGCGAGGTCACTCTCGGGGATGAGAGCGCCATACGCTACGACAACCCCGAGCTCTGCCCCGGATTGGGAAATGAAATCGCTCGTTTCAGAAGTAAAGCGCGAAGTCTTGTGAATGGGCAGACCAAGTTGAGTGGCTCGCTGCGCGACGGAGGACGGCGTGAGAATACGCTTACGGCCCAGCGGAGCATCCGGGCGAGTGATGACCCCGACAACCTCGTGGCGTGCGTTCAGTGCGTCGAGCGTGGGAATCGCGACCTCGGGCGTGCCGGCAAAGATGATCTTCATTATGGAGAGTCTTCCAGTTCCGTGTCATCAAGACGTGCGCGCAGTCGAACGATTCGCTCTGGTTGAGATGTCGCCGTTCGGCGCCGAGTACCTTTGGTTGCCGCTACGACGATGCTTGCACGAAGAGCGGCAGTGATTGTGTCTCCGTCGCGATAGTCGAAAAAGAGGATTGCTCGTGACTGCACCCCCGTTGACGACGGACCCATCACCCTCGTCTGTCCGAGACTCGCGACGCGCTCAAGAGCCGCGACCACATCGGCGTGAAACCCGGTGAGCGTTGCGGTTCGCCGTGTTGGTGGAAGACCAAGCGCGCGACGTTGCGCAAGTTGGGCTTGGGCGAACTCCCGAATGCGCCACGATGCGATGGTCGCGCCCAGCTCGTGTCCTGCTCCTACGAGAAAACACGTGGCGTCTGCTCGAGCCAAAGCCAGAGCGGCAATCCACGACCGAACGGCGTGCTCATCCACACGCAATCCCGCCCGTGAGCGATGAGATTCTCCGTCGAGAACCACAACGCTCCGGTAACCGTTCTCGGCGAGAGGCTCCGCTCCAGGAGTCGCGACCACAACGCAGGGAGTGTCCGTGACACGCGTCACGGTGTGCGCACCATCCGACAGGACGATTCGTGTGTTGGGAAAGGCACGACCGAGCTCTTCTGCAGTTCGCTCTGATCCGGATGACATCAGGCGGAGCTTCGTCCCATCGCACTCAGGGCACCGCCATTGTCCAGCAATCAGTCCGCACCAGCGACATGACGGCAACGAGGAGGAAGAACCAGTGGCGAGAGGACCAGAACACGCGGCACACACCGCTCTGGTGCGACAACCGGCGCAACAGACGCTCGGGGCGTACCCTGCGCGTGCGACCTGAACAAGCACCGGACCAATGAGGGACTGCTCGCGAGCGTGGGCCCACGCAGCACTGGGAATTCGAGCTCGAGATTGCTCATTCGTGAGCGAATCCGTTGGCACAACCTTCGGGTATGCAGAACGCGGAGCACTCCACGCTGATGCGAATTTGAGCTCAACGAGTCGTTGCACCTCAACCGAGACGGTGAATCCCGCAAAGACCAGGCGAGCCCCGGAATTCTTGGACTCCAACAAAGCGACGTCACGCGGGTGAGCGTACGGTGCCATAGGTTCCTGCAGCACGGGATCGCCGTCGTCCCAGATCAGGAACAGGCCCGGCCGGTGCACGGGCGCGTACACCGCGGAGCGATTGCCGACCACAATCACCGGGTGCTCTTCCAGAATCCGCAAGTAGCCGGCGTACCTCTCACCACCGGTTTGTCGCGAATCTAGCCGAACAACGACGTCACCAACCTCGAGTGCAGCCAGACCCAAAAGCAAGTCGTCGATGTCCCGAAATGCAGGTACTACGCAGATGGTTGATTCGCCGCGTTGCAATGTGACGGCGGCTTCGGCGGCGAACATGAGTGCCCACGTGGGAACATGCTTCTCGTCGACCTCGGTTGATCCCGGCGGAACAACGATGGAACGGCATGTCCCGTCTGGAAAACTTGCGAAAGGGGTACGCAGGTCATCGCGCTTTTCGGACACTCGGCTGAGGGTCTCGGCCACGGCTGTTGAACGAGCGGATTCCGCTCGAATTGAGTGTCGGCGCGCAACGGCCTCGTCAGAAAAGAAGGCCTTCTCTGCCCTAACGAATCTGGGCGGAATTGCGAGTCGCAATACATCGCTCGCGCTACCGGCTTGCCTGTCCGCAACCTGGCGTGCAAGTGAATAGAGTCCGTGAGGCAGAACGGCGACAGACGAGATGACGCTGTCGATTTCTTGAAGAGTGCCTCCAAAACTTGATTCGTCAACGATGTTCACGACAAAGGCATCAACTCGCCTGTTTCCCATCCGGAGGGGAACTCGAACGCGACAACCAATAACGACGCTCGTTGCCAGGCTTGTCGGAATTGCGTAGTCAAAAAGGTGATCAAGCTGCGGCAGCGGACTGTCCAGCAATACCTGTGCGACCCGAGTCGGCATGTGCGCCTTACAACTTGGCCGCGCGACGAAGCTCGTCCGCCTTGACCGAGGTGTCTTCCCAGGTGAAGTCAGGCAACTCTCGACCGAAGTGTCCGTAGGTCGCCGTCTTCTGATAGATCGGGCGCAGCAGGTTGAGGTCTTGAATGATCGCCGCCGGTCGCAAATCAAAAACTTCTCGAATCGCCGACACGATGACGCTGTCCTCGACGACTCCCGTTCCAAAGGTTTCGACGTAGAAGCCCACTGGCTCGGGTTGACCAATCGCGTACGCAACCTGCACCTCGAGACGGGTGGCGAGTCCGGCCGCCACCGCATTCTTTGCGACCCATCGCAACGCGTATGCCGCAGAGCGGTCGACCTTGGACGGGTCCTTTCCGCTAAATGCACCGCCTCCGTGGCGTGACGCGCCCCCGTAGGTGTCAACTATGATTTTTCGACCGGTGAGACCGGCGTCCGACCCGGGGCCACCTTCGATAAAAGTTCCTCCCGGGTTCACCAGAATGTTTGCGGCATTCGTATCGATGCTCGGCACGAGTTTGAGAACCTCACGCACGACAATGTCCGCCACGTCTTGGCGCAACTGATCAAGTGGAATCTGTTCCGCTGGACCGTGCTGCGTCGAGACGAGAACCGTCTCAACAGTGCGTGGGACGGTTCCCTCGTATCCGATGGTCACCTGTGTCTTGCCATCAGGACGAAGATAGGGCAACTCTCCCGACTTTCGAACGTCCGCAAGTCGTTCACTCAATCGATGAGCCAGCCAGATTGGCAAGGGCATGAGTGTGGGTGACTCGGTCGTTGCGTAACCGAACATGATGCCCTGATCACCCGCGCCCAGAAGATGAAGGTGTGGCGTTGCGCCTTGCGCCTTTGCGTCCTTTACGACGAGGGCGGCAATTTCGTGCGACTGTGCTCCGATGGCAACATTCACACCACAACTGCGACCATCGAAACCGACCTCACTCGAGACGTAGCCAATGTCAGTGATGGTTTTGCGCACTACGTCAGGAATCTCTACGTAACCATCGTCAATGGTGACTTCTCCCGCGACCTGCACCAGACCTCGAGTGACGAGGGTCTCAATCGCAACACGTGCGACATTGCTTTCAGAGAGAAAAGCATCGAGCAGAGCATCCGAAACCTGATCGCAGACCTTGTCGGGGTGACCCTCGGTAACTGATTCTGAAGTGAAGAGACGAAGTTGACTCATGAGTTTTCCTTATCCATAGCGACGCTCACCGGCGATAACGGCTGTTGCGTGCCCCGCGGTTGCGGTCTGGAATGGCACCTAAACAAGCATGTCCAGAATACGGTGCGCGACCGACAGCTTGTCACCGGTGATTCGTTCGATTTTTGGCGTGTTTCGCCAGACGAGAGTGACGGCGTTGTCGTGCGAGGCAATTCCCTCCGTCCATGACACCGTGTTCGCCGCAACCACATCACACCGCTTGCGTTCACACTTCTCTCGGGCCAACTCCTCGAGGGCACTTCCCGACGCTGTCTCCGCGGCGAATCCGACAATGAGATTCGTTCGGCCAGGCGATTGGGAGATTGTTGCCAGCACGTCAGCCGTTTGCTCCAGACCGAGTTTCACAGGAGCCCCGTCAGCCGACTTCTTGATCTTCTCATCGCTGATGTCCACTGGGCGGTAGTCGGCAACTGCGGCGGCCATGACGACGATGTCGTGCTGCGGAGAGAGCTGAACCATGGTCTCAAGCATTTCGGCTGCGGTTGGCGTGTGGTGTGCGTCAACACCAGCGGGCACAGCTACATCCATAAACGCATGCACGAAACTCACTTTGGCGCCACGGGCAAGTGCCGCCTCAGCTAGTGCAACTGCCTGGCGTCCGGACGATCGATTACCAAGAAAGCGAACGGGATCAATCTGTTCGCGCGTGCCACCACCTGAAATGAGGATGCGCTTTCCGACAAGGTCGAGTCGTTGTGGCGAGTGTGCCGCCGCATAACAGGCTGCGACCAGACTGTCCGGCTCAACCATGCGTCCAACTCCGCTGTCATCACCTGTCAGATTGCCCGTTTCGGGTCCGACGATGGAAACACCCCGAGCCCTCAGAGTCGCAACATTCGCCTGCGTTGCGGGATGGTTCCACATCTCCGTGTGCATCGCCGGAGCGACGACAACACGCCCGCGTGTCGCCAGCAGAATGTTGCCAAGCAAATCATGAGCGTGTCCACCCGCCATGTTCGCCAAGGTGTTCGCCGTTGCGGGTGCGACGACCACAACGTCGGCGGTCTGCCCGAGCTGGACATGACGCACGTTGGCTACATCGTCGTAGAGACCCGTCGAGATCGGGTTCCTGCTCAGGGCCTCAAGTGACGCGCGACCCACAAACTCAAGCGCCGCATCTGTCGCGACCACATTGACGTCGTGGCCGTCACGCACAAAGGCGCGGACAACTGACAATGCCTTATACGCAGCAATGCCGCCGGTTATGCCGACAACAATGCGAAGCTGACGAGTCACCACGTCGCTCGGGTGGACTATGAAGTCAATGGCGTGATGACGAGCTTGTCCTCGTTGATCTCACGCAGGGCAATCGAGAGTGGCTTGTCATCGATGTTCGAGTCGACGAGTGGGCCAACGTTGTCGTACAGGGCACCCTCGTGCAGATCGGAGTAATAGTCGTTGATCTGTCGTGCACGTTTCGCGGCGAAAATCACGAGCGCGTACTTCGAATCCACCTTCGAGAGCAAGTCATCGATCGGCGGGTTGATGATTCCTTCGTTCTTTTTTGCCATTGCAGTTACTCCTCAGTAAGTCCCATTAAGTCTACGACTTGTTGAGCAGCTCTATTGACGTCGTCATTCACAACCCGCACGTCGAATTCGTGTCGTGCGGCCAGTTCTTCGCGGGCCGTTTCGAGTCGTCGAAGACGCTCGTCAAGTTCTTCCGTTCCGCGCCCCTCGAGACGACGAGCCAATTCGTCCCACGACGGAGGTGAAAGAAACACGGTCCTTGCCGCGGGCATGTGATCCTTAACCTGCCGCGCTCCTTGAATGTCGATTTCCAGTAAGACGCTGTTGCCCGCGGCGAGGGCGTTTTCGATCGGGCCCCGCGGTGTTCCATATCGGTGTGTACCGTGAACGACGGCCCATTCCAACAGCTCATCTTGAGCAATGAGATGATCGAATTCGCTCGACGAGACAAAGAAGTAGTTGACGCCGTGGACTTCGCCTGGTCTTGGCTCACGAGTTGTTGCGCTGATCGACATATGCACATCAGGAAACTTGCTGAGGATTCGGGCAACGACAGTCCCCTTGCCGACAGCTGTCGGTCCTGCGAGCACGACAACGCGTGGCGTGTGATGTTCCCCCCTGCTTTTCGCTCGCTCGCGCAGGAAGTGTGCAAGCGACCGCGCTTGAGTGCTCCCCAATGCGCCGATGCGCTTGCGCGGTGAGATTGCGAGAGATTCCAGGATCCGGGGAGTCTTGATTGCACCAATTCCCGGGATGCTCCCGAGAAACTCGGTCACTCGCAAACGCGCTTCCACACTCTCGGGGTCAATTGTTGCAACGGTGAATACGTCGACCGCCGTTCGGGTGCCTTCAGCCAACTGAGACTTCACTTGCGCTCGAGCGCGTCGTGCAATGACGGCTGCGCGCGAGGCCGCAACGCGATCCACGTCAGGCATGGAGCGGTCGTTCATTTAGCGCAGCGCCTCTGCGACGAGTCCGGCTCGACGAATGATGGTCTCGTTGATGCCGTCTGGACCAGCTTCGAGAATGCTCCGGGTTTCCGTGACAATCAGGCGTTGCGCCAGGGGACCGAAAAGGCGGCGCGCGTCTTTGGGATCTGCTCCTTGAAATCCGAAACCGGGAGCAAGAATGGGCATGCCGGCAAACTCGTCGGCATCGACAGCAAAGTCTCTAAGGTCGACCGTGGCCCCAATGACAACGCCCCCGACGATTTTGCCCGATGCTTGATTGAACGCAACAACTCCACGCATGACTGAGCGAGCCAGCGTTGAGCCTGTGTTGTCTCCATGCTCGATAATCGCCGATTGAACCTCGCGAGCTTCAGGATTCGATGTCGCCGCCAGCACGAAAACACCCTTGGATTGAGCTTCCGCAATGCGCAACGTGTCTTCAAGCGAGCCGAGCCCCAGGTAAGGAGACGCTGTCATGGCGTCAGATTCGAGAGGCGAACCGGAGCTCAGCCAAGTTTGCGCGTAAGCCTGCATCGTGCTGCCAATGTCTCCTCGCTTTGCGTCAGCGATAACCAGGATGTTGGACTCGCGCGCACGGTGGATCAACCGTTCGAGAGCCGCGTACCCGGCAGAACCCCACCTCTCGAAAAACGCCACTTGAGGCTTGATCAATCCAACCTTGCCTACGCAAGCGTCGAGAACTCGGAGTGAAAACTCGGAAAGCGTCCGCGACGAGTCGTCATAACCCCATCGATCAAAAAGATAGGGGTGCGGGTCAATGCCGACGCACAGGTGTCCGAACCGATCAAATACCGTGTCGAGTTGGTTTCCGAAATCCTCCGGACTCGAGTGCGTGCTCACTTTCGGCCCGCCTCACGTGCAAGTTGATAATCCTGCAAACTCGTCACGTCAAAGCCGTCTCGAGTCACATCGAGACTCGCAACGGCGGCGCCGACTTGAGCCATCGACGTAAAGAGAGGTTTGTCAGCCGCCACTGCGGCCGCGCGAATCTCGTAGCCGTCCGCCCGAGCAGATCGTCCGCCTGGTGTATTGATCACGATGTCTACTTCACCTGCATTGATCAGATCCACAATCGTGTTGCCACGCTGCTCACTGACCTTGTTCACCACACGCGCTTCAATTCCGTTGCGCGCGAGCACCTCCGCGGTACCCGAGGTCGCCACAATCGAGAATCCCAGCTGCTGAAGACGCAGGATCGGCAGGATGATTCCTCGCTTGTCACCATCAGCCACTGAGACGAAAACCGATCCACTGTTGGGCAAACCTCCGTAGGCAGCAAGTTGCGCCTTTGCGAAGGCGCGCGGGAAATCCTTGTCGATTCCCATCACTTCGCCGGTGGACCGCATCTCAGGCCCGAGGATTGAATCAACCACCTGGCCGTCTTTGGTGCGGAAGCGCTTGAACGGCAAGACAGCTTCCTTGACAGAAATCGGTGCACCGGGAGCGACGTGAGAGCCGTCTCGAGCGGGCAAAAGCCCCTCGGCCACGAGGTCGTCAATCTCCGCTCCGACCATGAGTCGAGACGCAGCCTTTGCCAAGGGAATCCCCAGCGCCTTCGACACGAAAGGAACTGTTCGGCTGGCCCGCGGGTTCGCCTCCAGCACGTAGAGAACCCCAGCCGCGATGGCAAACTGAACGTTCAGCAGACCCCGCACACCGATACCCTGCGCGATAGCGAGTGTGGCCTCTACAACTCGATCAATTTCGTCCCTGCCCAGCGTGACGGGAGGCAGCGTACACGCGGAGTCACCCGAGTGAATGCCCGCCTCTTCGATGTGCTCCATGACTCCCCCGACGTACAACCTCTTGCCGTCGTACAGCGCATCGACGTCAATCTCGATTGCGTCGTCGAGGAATCGATCGACCAGAAGCGGTGCCTCGGGACCAACAATTGCCTGACCGCCGATGCGGTTGAAGTAGTCACGAATACCCGGTGAGTCAAAAACGATCTCCATCCCTCGTCCACCGAGAACGTAGCTCGGGCGAACAAGAACGGGGTATCCGATGTCTTCGGCTACCTCGACAGCTCCATCAACGTCTGTCGCGATGCCATTACGCGGTGCCAGAAGGTTCGCCTGGACCAGAATCTTCGAGAACGCACCGCGCTCTTCGGCAAGGTCAATGGCGTCTGGGGAGGTTCCCAAAATGGGAATCCCCGCGGCCTCGAGACCCTTTGCCAAACCGAGAGCGGTCTGTCCGCCGAGTTGCACAACCACGCCGACGAGCTCACCGCTCGACGACTCGGCGTGAATAACCTCGAGAACGTCCTCTAGCGTCAACGGTTCGAAATAGAGCCGGTCACTCGTGTCGTAATCGGTCGAGACGGTCTCTGGATTGCAGTTGATCATGATGGTTTCGAACCCCGCGTCGGAGAGCTCAAAGGCGGCATGCACGCACGAGTAGTCGAACTCAACGCCCTGACCGATTCGGTTTGGCCCGGAGCCGATAATCACAACCTTGCGACGATTGCTCGGAACGACCTCGGTCTCTTGGTCATAGCTCGAGTAGTGATACGGCGTGAGCGCCGGGAACTCGCCCGCACACGTGTCGACCGTCTTGAAAACGGGGCGGATGTTGCGTGCGTGACGGTGGGCGCGAACCTCCGGTTCGGACATCCCCCGCAACTGAGCAATCTGAACGTCGGAGAATCCGTAATCCTTGGCCAGGAGGAGGGTCGCATCGTCGAGCTCCGAAGCTTGAATCACCGTGTCGGCAATCTCGTTGATCAGAACAATTTGATCAATGAACCAGGGGTCAATCGCCGTGGCCTCAAAGACGTCTTCGACACTTGCGCCAAACCGAAGCGCCTGTTGCACGGTCACGATGCGGCCGTCCGTGGGAGTCGTTGAATCGTGGAGCAATTCACTCACCGTGCGCTCCTCAGCACCCCAATGGAATGAGCTGCCTCGTTTCTCGAGCGACCGCAACGCTTTCTGCAGAGCCTGTGCGTAGTTGCGCCCGATTGCCATGGCTTCGCCAACGGACTTCATGGTCGTGGTCAGAGTTGCGTCCGCCGCGGGAAACTTTTCGAACGCAAAACGCGGCACCTTCACAACGATGTAATCGAGGGTGGGTTCGAAGCTCGCTGGCGTTACTTTCGTGATGTCGTTAGGAATCTCGTCAAGCCGATACCCGATTGCCAACTTTGCGGCAATCTTGGCGATGGGAAAGCCAGTCGCCTTTGAAGCGAGAGCCGAAGATCGCGAAACTCGCGGATTCATCTCGATCACGATGACTCGTCCGTTGGCCGGATCGATGGCGAACTGAATGTTGCAGCCCCCCGTGTCAACGCCAACCAAGCGAATGATTTCAATGCCAATATCGCGCAGATTCTGATACTCGCGGTCGGTCAGCGTCAGTGCGGGGGCAACGGTAATGCTGTCGCCCGTGTGCACGCCAACCGGGTCAACGTTCTCGATCGAACACACGACGACCGTGTTGTCCGCAGTGTCGCGCATGAGCTCCAGCTCGTACTCTTTCCAACCCATGATGCTCTCTTCAAGAAGCACTTCGGTGGTCGGACTCGACTGAAGACCATCACTCACGATGCGAACAAGCTCGTCACGCGTATATGCAAACCCCGAGCCAAGGCCACCCATTGTGAATGAGGGGCGCACGACGAGTGGATACCCGAGGTCTTCTGCGAACTCGATGGCCTCTTCGACGGTGTGCGCAATGTGCGACCGGGCTACGTCGGCGCCAGCTTCAAGCACCAAATTCTTGAACAACTGACGGTCCTCGCCCTTGCGAATTGCATCCACCTTGGCGCCAATGAGTTCGACGTTGTACTTCTCGAGAATGCCAGCTTCGTGCAGAGCGATGGCCGCGTTGAGTGCCGTCTGCCCACCGAGCGTCGGGAGAATCGCATCCGGCTTCTCTTTGATGATGATCGACTCGATGATTTCTGGAGTGATGGGTTCAATGTATGTGGCGTCGGCAAAGTCAGGGTCCGTCATGATGGTTGCCGGATTCGAATTGACCAGGATGACGCGAATTCCTTCTTCGCGAAGAACCCGACAGGCTTGAGTGCCGGAGTAGTCGAACTCGCACGCTTGACCAATCACGATTGGGCCAGAGCCAATCACCAGAACCGAATTGATGTCTGGACGTCGAGGCATTAGCTGCGACCTTTCTGGGTGCGCGAGGCCACGACCATGTCGCGGAATCGATCAAACAAGTACTTGGAATCGTGTGGTCCGGCCGCTGCTTCGGGGTGGTACTGCACCGAGAAGGCATCCATGTCGAGGCATCGGAGTCCCTCGACGACGTTGTCATTGAGGCTGAAGTGACTTACCTCGACGCGACCAAAACCAGCCGGCGATTCGATGACACCCTCGATGGGGGCATCCACTGCAAAGCCATGATTCTGGCTCGTAATCTCTACCCGGCCCGTGGCCTTGTCGAGAACTGGCTGATTGATGCCCCGGTGGCCGAACGGCAACTTGTAGGTCGAGAAGCCGAGCGCCCGACCGAGTAGCTGGTTCCCGAAGCAGATGCCAAAGAACGGGATGCCCTCACGCAGAGCGGACTGAAGCAACTCAACGTGGCGGTCCGACGCGCTGGGGTCCCCCGGGCCATTGCTGTAGAACAAGGCATCCGGTTGAAGGGCGAGAATTTGCTCAATGGTGACGGTTTGAGGGAGCACGTGTGCGTCAAATCCGCGCTCGGCAATGTAGTTGACCGTCGACGTCTTCACACCGAGATCCAGAATGGCAACACTTCCGAGCCGATCGCCGACCGCAGGAACCAGATACGCATCCGGCGTGGAAACCTGATCAGACAGATTCTGCCCGGACATACTCGGAGCCGCTCGAACTGCTGCCAATTGGTCGTCGGCGACGAGATCTGCGTCACTCCCGGAGAAAATGCCGGCACGCATGGCGCCCTTGTCGCGAATGTGACGGGTAACAGCGCGGGTGTCGATTCCGGCGAGACCGACGATTCCGTTGCTCACCAAATCTGAGTCAAGTGAACGCTGTGAACGAAAATTGGAGACAACGCGCGAGGGCTCACGAACGATGAAGCCACTCACCCAGATTCGGCGAGATTCCATGTCGTCATCGTTCATTCCGGTGTTGCCGATGTGGGGAGCCGTCATCAGAACAATCTGTCCGGCATACGACGGGTCCGTCAGGGTTTCCTGATAGCCACTCATTCCGGTGGCAAAAACAATCTCCCCAATGGTGCGACCATGAGCGCCGAAAGCGCGGCCGCGAAAGCGTGTGCCGTCCTCGAGTACCAGTACTGCGGATTCCATCGTCATCGTCACTGTGCAGACTCTTTCGTGTTTGTAGATCGGGAAGTGGTGCTGGGTTCGAGCAGTTCGCGGACCGCATCTTCGAAAACGGTGCGATCAATTCGGCGAGGAATCCGGAAGAAGCTCGTGATCTCGTCTCCGCTGTCTGCCTGCCAATCAATGGCTGTGAGCGAGCCAACTCCGACAGAGCGGTCAATCGTGGCGTTCGCCGAGCGCACACCGCGAAGTCGAGCGTGCTCAATGAGTGTCGCGTGTTCACCCGCAGGTTCAATAAGAACCCCGTTAGTTTCGATGCTCACGGTTGCCTTCGCTCGAAACGCTAAGCCAGGTATCGCAAGTCTTTCGAGTGGTTGCTCTCGCGGCGTTGTCGCAACGTAAAGGCACTCAACCGACAGAACCCGAGCCCCTCGGGCCTTATCGGGAAACATCATGACAAGCGCAAGGTCACGTCGTCGTCGTCGTCGCCACGACAGCGCCATGAGTGTTAGAGCAGTCGAGATGAGCGCGATGACAATCGCTGCGCCGAAAACCTTATCCATCAGTGACCTCCGTGCCCGCGCCCGTGTGGGAATTGTCATAATCCCGAGTCGCCCTCGAAACAACATCCGCCGAGACGATGACTCCATCGCGCTGAGTGAAGTATCCATGCCGCACGGTATGCACCACCCGCCCGGGCAACTCCATGCCGAGGTAGGGCGAATTGATCGATTTTCCGGCGAGATCGTCTGTCGTGAGAGTAGACCGCGACGTTGCGTCGATGAAAACCAAGTCCGCGATTCGCCCCTCTGCGAGAACGCCGGCTGCATCATCCACGCCACCGATGACGGCCGGCTGGTGACTCATCACGCGCGCAATACCGACCCAATCCAGGAGCCCGGTCTCTACCATCGCAAGCTGAACAATAGACAGCGCGGTTTCTAGACCGACCATGCCGAACGCGGCATCGTTCCACTCGCACTCTTTGTGTTCGCTTGGATGCGGTGCGTGATCCGTGGCGACGATGTCGATGGTTCCATCCGCAAGCGCCTGGCGGAGCGCCATGACGTCTGCATTGGTGCGGAGCGGCGGGTTTACCTTGAACCGCGCGTCGTATTCACTTGCCGTTTCATCGGTCAGTAGCAGGTGATGCGGCGTCACTTCTGCCGTCACCTTGATTCCCTTAGCTTTGGCGGATCGAACGATTTCGACGGAACCGGCGGTCGAGAGGTGACAGACGTGCAGACGACTATTTGTGTACTCAGCGAGCAACACATCGCGCGCGATGATTGCTTCTTCAGCCACCGCAGGCCATCCTGTCAACCCCAGTCGAGCAGAGACAGCACCCTCGTTCATCTGTGAACCGCTGGTCAGGCGTGGTTCTTGCGCGTGCTGCGCCACAACACCTCCGAATGTGGAGACGTACTCGAGTGCTCTGCGCATGAGCAAGGGGTCATGCACGCACTTGCCGTCATCGCTGAATACTCGAACACGGGCACGCGACGTTGCCATACTTCCGAGGTCGGCTAGTTCAGCCCCGCCGAGGCCGACCGTGACGGCCCCAATCGGCTGAACTGTGGCGTATCCGGAATCAATGCCGCGCCCGAGAACCTGCTCGACGACGCCGGCGTTGTCAGCCACCGGACTCGTGTTGGCCATGGCAAACACAGTCGTGAAGCCGCCAGCAGCCGCCGCCTGAGTTCCGGTCAACACTGTTTCGCTTGCCTCGAAACCAGGTTCACGCAAGTGCGTGTGCAGATCGACGAGTCCGGGAAGCACACGAAGGCCCCCGACGTCGATGACCTCGCATCCGTCTGCCTTCAGATCAGAACCGATGCGCTCTACGAACCCATCTCTGACCAGGATGTCTGACAAAGTCCCATCGGGAAGGGTCGCGCCCGCAAACAATAGACCAGACACTTATGCCTCACTTCCAGTCAATACCGAGTAGAGAACCGCCATGCGAACAAAGACACCATTTGCAACCTGTTCAATCACCGTTGATTGCGGGGAATCGGCTGCCTCGGAGCAAATCTCGAGACCACGATTCATTGGTCCGGGATGCATGACCAAAGTTCGCTCAGACAGGCGTGCGAATCGCTCTGCGGTGAGTCCCCAGAGCTGTGAAAACTCGCGCTCGGAGGGAAAGAACGCATGGTGCATCCGTTCCTTCTGGATGCGCAACATCATGACGGCGTCCGGATTCGTTGCGAGCACTGCGTCCAGGTCGCTTTCCATCACGACGGGAAAAGACTCGCGTGCGTGCGGCAGCAGCGTGGGTGGCGCCACCATCGTCACCTCAGCGCCCAGTGTTGTGAGCAGCCACGCGTTGGAACGAGCGACACGACTGTGAGCAATATCGCCGACGATGGTGACGCGAAGCCCGTCGAGTCCTTTGCCTCGTGAGGACGACCCATGGACTCGTTTGCGTATCGTGTACGCGTCCAACAGTGCCTGGGTCGGGTGCTCGTGTGTGCCATCACCGGCATTCACGACGGGCACGTCAATCCATCCGCGATTGGCCAGCTGATAGGCGGCACCAGAGGCTCCGTGCCGAATGACTACTGCGTCCACTCCCATCGCCGTCAGAGTTTGTGCTGTGTCCTTGAGGCTCTCGCCCTTTGAGACGCTCGAACCTTTCGCGGCAAAGTTGATTACATCGGCCGACAAGCGTTTCTCTGCCACCTCAAACGAAATCCTGGTTCGCGTGGAGTCCTCAAAGAACAGGTTGACGATGGTGAGTCCTCGTAACGCGGGCAGCTTCTTGTGTGCTCGGTCAGCCGTCGTCGCCATGTCCTCGGAGGAGTCCAATAATCCGATCGCTTCATCTCGAGCAAGGTCGGCAGTGGAGAGAAGGTGTCTCATTCAGACTCCCCCGCAATCTCAATGAGGTCTGTGCCGTCAGTTTCCACTAGGTGCACGTTGATGCGCTCCGCGTGAGAGGTCGGCAGGTTCTTGCCCACATAGTCCGCTCGGATGGGGAGTTCGCGGTGTCCGCGGTCGACAAGAACTGCCAGACGAACGGACTTTGGTCGACCCAGGTCCGTGACAGCATCGAGCGCTGCGCGAACCGTGCGTCCGGAGTACAGCACATCGTCTACCAGCACAACCGTCGAGCCGTCAATCGCGACCGGAACATCGGTCGCCGAGCTCGCCCGGGTCGGCTGGTCGAGAAGGTCATCCCGATACATGGTGACGTCAAGTGAGCCGACAGGAACAATCGTTCCCGGCTCGATGCTGGCGATAATGTCGGCAATTCGGTGCGCAAGAAAGACACCGCGAGTGGGAACGCCGAGGATGACGAGATCGGCAGCGCCACGATTGGCTTCGAGAATCTCGTGAGAGATTCGAGTCAGCGCGCGTTGGATATCAGTCGCCTGCAAGACGGTGCGAGCAGTCACCTGACCCCCTTTCCCGCCTCACAGGACGGCCTTAAAGGATGTCGTACAGGTCGACTTTAGCAGACGAGACGACCAGCGCAATCGGACCGGTGTTTAGCGGGGTGTCGCGGCAATCGCTCCGAGAACTCCGTTGATGAAGGTCGGTGAATCATCGGTGCTGAGCTGGGTCGCAAGCTCCACTGCTTCACTCACGGCAACGGTGGATGGGACTTCC
>WLDR01000150.1 GCA_009704705.1 Actinomycetota bacterium
AGTGACATCATTGTGGACGCCCTCACCTTTCCCATTGCCACCGGACAAGAAGAGACGCGTCGAGACGCCATCGAGACCATCGAAGCGATTCGAGAGATTACGACCAAATACAAGGGCGTTCAGACGACGCTCGGCGTCTCGAACGTCTCGTTTGGTCTCAACCCGGCCGCGCGTGCCGTACTCAACTCTGTCTTCTTGCACGAAGCGACGGCAGCCGGCTTGACGAGTGCGATCGTGGATGCGGCGAAGATCATGCCGCTCGCGAGCATCCCGGATGACCGCCGCAAGGTTGCCCTCGACCTCGTGTGGGATCGACGCGAATACGACGCCGACGGTGAACTCACCTACGACCCGTTGAGTACGATGCTCGACCTGTTCGACGGCGTCGACAGTGCTGCCTTGCGGGATGCCCGGGCAGCCGAATTGGCGGCACTACCCACGGGTGAGCGTCTCGCACGTCGCATCATCGACGGCGAGTCGAAGGGACTCGAGGACGACCTCGATCTCGCGCGCTCGGAGGGCATGACGGCTCTCGGCATCATCAACGACCACCTTCTCGCCGGCATGCAGGTTGTGGGCGAACGATTCGGCAAGGGTGAAATGCAGTTGCCGTTTGTGCTGCAGTCGGCCGAAGTGATGAAGACCGCTGTGGCCTTGCTTGAGCCGCACATGGAGAAGAGCGAAGCGGCCGGCAAGGGCAAGATTGTCTTGGCCACGGTTCGTGGCGATGTGCACGACATCGGCAAGAACCTTGTCGACATCATCCTCACGAACAACGGCTATGACGTCGTCAACATCGGCATCAAGCAATCTATCAACGACATCATCGCTGCGGCCGAAGAGCACAACGCCGATGTGATTGGCATGAGCGGGCTCCTCGTCAAGTCGACCGTCGTCATGAAGGAAAACCTCGAAGAGCTCAACGTGCGCGGACTCGCTCGCAAATGGCCGGTCATTCTCGGCGGTGCCGCTCTGACCCGGTCATTCGTTGAGGAGGACCTCGCCGTGATTTTCGAGGGCGAAGTTCGATACGCCCGAGACGCCTTTGAAGGACTCGCTCTCATGGAACCACTCGTGGCTATCGCGCGCGGGGCGGAGCCGTCGAGCGTTGGACTGCCGGCACTCAAGAAGCGCATCCATCGACCGGGTCTGCTTGATCTCACAGAGCCTGAGGACATGCCATCGCGTTCGGACGTGGCGATTGACAATGCAGTTCCCGCGCCACCATTTTGGGGGACGCGAATCGTCAAGGGCTTGCCCCTCGCTGATTTTGCGGCGTTCTTGGATGAGCGAGCCACCTTCATGGGGCAGTGGGGACTCAAGCCCGGTCGCGGCGAAGATGGCGTGAGCTACGAGCAGCTCGTCGACACCGAGGGTCGCCCTCGACTTCGTTACTGGATGGACCGCATTCTCGCCGAAGGAATGCTCGACCCGGCAATCGTTTATGGCTTCTTTCCCGCCTGGAGCGAGGGTGACCAGGTTGTCATCGGTCATCATGGCGACGATCCGACTGGTGTGTACGGAACGGCGGGGTTACTTGCTCCTGATGGCGGATCCGGTGGCGCACTGGGAGAGGCGCGCCTTTCCTTTTCGTTCCCGCGCCAGCGGCGCGACAGACACCTCTGTCTTGCCGACTTTGTGCATCCAAAACCACGCCTGGGTGACGGCGTGACTGCGGGCGAGCGTGTCGACGTGGTCGCCGTGCAACTGGCAACAGCTGGCGCCAAAGTGGACGAAGTGACCGCGCGGATGTTCGCCGAAAACCAATACCGCGACTACATGGAACTCAACGGACTGACCATG
Organism: Actinomycetota bacterium; assembly: GCA_009704705.1. Lineage (GTDB taxonomy): Bacteria > Actinomycetota > Actinomycetes > Actinomycetales > Microbacteriaceae > RFQD01. The sequence continues at coordinate 1,804 of WLDR01000150.1, forward strand.
CAACTCACGGAGGCGCTCGCCGAATACTGGCACTCGCGCATCCGTGCCGAACTCGGCTTCGCTTCCGAAGATCCGGCCGACATCGCCGGGATGTTCAAACTCGACTACCGCGGGGCGCGCTTCTCGCTCGGGTACCCGGCATGCCCCGACATGGAAGACAGGCGCAAGGTGGTCGAGCTGCTCAAACCTGAGCGGATCGGCGTGGAGCTTTCGGAAGAGTTGCAGTTGCATCCCGAACAGTCGACCGACGCGTTCGTGTTTCATCACCCTGAGGCGAAGTACTTCTCGGTTTAGTTGCAATCGCAACCGTCGGGTTCACCACTGGCTTCGAGATGGGCGCCCGGCCGAGCGCGCGCAGGACGGTCGCGCCTGTCGCCAGGATTCCCACAACCGTCGTCACGGCGCGAACCGTGTCCCAGGTCAGTGTGGACGTGACGAGCGTGTAGCCAATGAACCGTTGAGCGTTCTCGACAAATGGTGCCCCATCAACAAATGAGATTGCCGTCTCGGGGCCGGTCGCAATTGGCCAGAACCACAGATTCATGAGCACGCCAAATGCGTATGAGGCGACGGCGCCGTAGGCCGCGAGCGCCACGACGTGCAGAGGGACAAGCCGGGAATTGCGAACCAGCTTTCTGTGTCTTGCGCGCCGCATGAGGAGTCCCGCGCCGGCACCGACCCAGCCGAGGGCAAAGGCTTGAAAGGCGGACCACGGGCCGATCCCGCCCCAGATCAGCGAGGACGTAAAGATCGTGGTGACACCCAAAAGAAAGCCGAAGCGAGCTCCGTAGGCCGCACCGCTCAAGATGACTATCGTGAAGACGAGTTCGAAGCCGCCGAAGCCCGTGCTCATGAGACGCAGCGTTGTGGCGACAGCTGTCAGCACACCGAGCATCGCAACTATGGTTCCTGAGTAGAGAGAACGATCGAGAGCCAGCGCGACGATGATAAGCAACACCGGCAGCAATGCGAAGGCCAGTGCTGACTCGGTGACGAACGGCCACGCAAAGGCAGCCAGCGCAACTGCACTCACGATGATGAGCGTGACCCGGGGCAATAACGCATTCACCAGGTTTGTCATGATGACACCGCCGATGCAGAGAATCGGTTTGCAAACTCGCGGTCATGCGTTGCGAAAATGACGGCGGTACCCATTGAGGCGAGTTCGTCCAGCATGCGTGCGAGCTCCGCTCGGGCAGGCGAGTCGAGTCCGCGGGTGGGTTCGTCGAGCAGGAGCAAGTCGGGTTGCACCGCAACCTGGAGCGCACACGCGAGGGCGAGGCGCTGACCGGTCGACAAATCGCGCGGATGCGCATCCATCGGAATGCTCGCAACGAGGCGGAGTGCGAGCGTTCGAGTGGTGCCCGGCGCAACGCGGGCAAGTCGATCGTTGTGGGCGCATTCGCCAGCAACCGATTCCCGAGAGAACAACAACGACGGATCTTCGGGCACGAGTCGAACGTTTCTCGCGTGAGACGAGGCAAGTGATCGCAACCACGTCGATTTTCCCGCACCGTTGGGCGCGACCAATGGCGTGATGCGACGCACAGTGGCATCGAGGGCGGAATCTAGGGCGGAACCGAATCCGGCCCCCGGCTCGATGCGAGATTCTGGCCCCGCCTCAACGCCGAAATCCAATCGGCGGTCGGCAAGCTCGCGGAGCGGCTCCCAGCGGTGTTCGGCAATGACCATCGTGATGCCCGTCGAGTCACGAAGTCTTGCCAGAAGTTCGAGTACTCGAGCGGCCGCGTCTTCGTCGAGATCGGCTATCGGTTCGTCGAGAAGCAGTAATGATGGCTGGGTCACGAGCGCCGCCGCCAGAGCGACCAAGCTAGCTTCCCCGGCGGACAACGCGCCGGTCTCGCGCGTCAGCAACTCGGAAACACCCACACGACTCGAGATGTCTTCGACGGCGGCGTCGATGGATGATTCGGACTTACCCAACATTCGCAGGCTAAAGGCGATCTCATCGAAAACGGTCGAGGCAACGAACCCGTCACGCACGTTCTGCTCGACGAACGACACAAAAGCGGCGGAGTCGCTCGGAACCGCGCCCCGTCGGTCGAGTCCGCCGACTTCGAGAACGCCCTGCTGCCAACCCCCGGCCG
>WLDR01000151.1 GCA_009704705.1 Actinomycetota bacterium
AAGCCCGATGCACTCGCCTCGCCATCGGCGCGACGGACCGCATGCCGCAGCGGCTCGACATCGAGAAGCTCTAACTCTGCCCCGCACGACAACGCCGCTTCGCGAAGCGATGCCACGCCCACGACGGTGATTCCCGAAACCAAGCGCGCCTCGTCGGCATTTGCCGCGGGAACAACCACTCGAACAGCTCCGAGTTGCCTGGCCGCGAGCACGCTCGGCAGGATTCCGGCCGTGGGGCGGAGGCGACCATCCAGTGCAAGTTCACCAATGAAGACTGTGCCTTCGCGAGGAGCCGGCGGAACCACGCCGATTGCAGCAAGACAGGCAATCGCAATGGGCAGGTCGAATGCCGAACCACTCTTGGGCAACGCGGCCGGAGAAAGTGAGATGGTGAGCCGCTGTGACGGAAACGCGAGACCACTGTTGGCCACGGCGGAACGCACCCGGTCGATTGCCTCGTTGACGGCTCGGTCTGCGAGGCCGACGAGTCGAATCGCGGGCAGCCCGCTGGTCACGTCGGCTTCGACGTCGACGGAGATGCCGTTGAGTCCGAGTAATGACACACTGCGGGCCCGGCCGATGGTCACGCGTGCACTCCGCGCAGGTGCTCGATCTGTGGCGACGCTGCGCCAACACCCGCACCCGCCCTTACACCCGACAAGACAACAGAAATGACGTCGATGCGAGAGCTACCGGTGGTCAGTGGATGCGCATCCCGCCACAAAACAGACAACGAGCGAAGCCGCGCAAGTTTGGTCGGGGTTACTGCTTCGAACGGATGCCCGAAGCGCAGGGACGACCGCGCCTTGACCTCGACGAAGACCAGGTTGTCGCCCTCTTTAGCGACGATGTCGATCTCGCCTGCCCGGCAACGCCAGTTGCGGTCGAGAATGACATATTGCTGAGCCGCGAGAAACGTAACGGCTGCGTCCTCGCCGAGTCGTCCGAGCTGTTGGTTGCCCACGAGCACCACCTCCGCGAGGGAGTGTGGCGCGCGAACCAATTCATCGCGCACTCACCGCTGCGACCGGGACAAAACCCGTGACGCGAACCGCGTGTGGAGAGCTACTCGTCGAGTGCGAGTTCTTTCGGCAATTCGAACTCACGACTAGTGAGTTCTTCGATGTTCACGTCTTTGAAGGTGAGAACCTTGACGGTCTTCACGAAGCGGTCTGAGCGGTAGATGTCCCACACCCACACGTCGGTCATCGTCAGCTCGAAGTAGAAGTCGGTGGCGGTGTCGATGCGCTTCTGGTCGACCTCGTTGGCCAGATAGAAGCGGCGCTCGGTCTCGATGACGTACTTGAATTGGCCGACGACATCGCGGTACTCCTTGTAAAGAGCCAGCTCGGCTTCGCGCTCGAAATCGTCGAAATCTTCGTCATCCATCGTGGGTCAATCCTAACGCTCGTGTAACCACGTGCGTCGATGATGGTCAGTTGCACCGTGCTCCGCGATGGCATCGAAGTGACCGGCGGAGCCGTACCCCTTGTTGCCGGCCCAGCCGTAGGCGGGCAGATCCGCATCGAGCGAGATCATCACGGTGTCGCGTTCGACTTTGGCCACGACGGATGCGCCCGCTACGACCGCGCAATCGCGATCGGCTTTCGTGCGCGTGATGACTCGCAGGGGGCTCGACAATGCGGGGGTCAACCAGTTGTGACTGCCGTCGAGCACCACGACCGCCTCGCCCACCTGCACCCCGGCATCGTGCAGCGCGATGAGCGCGCGTTTTCCGGCAAGCCCAAGACACGCGCTAATCCCGTGTTCGTCGATCTCAGCAGCCGACGCAGACCCACACGCGACGATTGCCCAGTCGCGAACGAGTGGCGCGAGTGCCTCACGGCGCGGGGCCGACAACAGTTTCGAATCGCGCAGGCCGGCCGGGGCATCCGGCGTCTGATCGGTGACAACACACACCCCGACATACACCGGGCCGGCAATTGCGCCTCGGCCAACCTCATCCATTCCGATGACGAGTGAGGCGCCCGAAGCAAGAAGTTCGAGTTCGAAATCTCGCGTCGCTTCGATGACCATGAACGGTGGTGTTCAGATCGGCTTTAGCCGCGGGGCGAGACCGTGGGAGTTGATTCGAAACCTGCGGGCAGGGCCGGAGGCAGGGGAACGTTCAGAAACACCTCGGAGTAATTTGACAGCCATGACCAGCGGTCAATCGGCCACGAAATCACAAACGCACGACCCACCACGTCGTCGATGCCGACAAAGCCGCGACCCGGCTCATTCGGGTGAAAACGCGAATCCGCCGAGTTGTTGCGGTTGTCACCCATCACCCAGAGCGCACCCTCGGGCACGGTCACGGTGAAGTCGACGGCGGATGCCAGGCCCTCGGAGTTCGCATTGATGTAGGGCTCGACAACCGGCGTGCCGTTGATAGTGAGCTCCCCCGTCGGTTCACAACAGACAATCGTGTCGCCGGGCAACCCGATGACGCGTTTGATGAGGTGCTCGTTCGAGTCGGGAGACGCCAGGCCGAAGAGCGACATCAGCCACTCCACACCGGCCTCGAGTGGGTTGGCCGACGTGGTCGATGACTTTGCCGGCAGCCAGCCGCCTGGGTCGCGAAAGACGACAATGTCGCCGCGCGAGATGGGCATGATGTCGGGCACAAGTTCATTCACGATGACCCGGTCTGCCTCGCGACCGACGGAGCCGTCGGGGGACATGAGGGTCGTTTGCATCGACGCCGACGGAATGAAGAACGAACGAATGAGAAACGTCTTGACGAGGAACGAGACGACGATTGCAATCGCGAGAATGACCACCACGTCCCGCACGAAACTTAAGAGCGAAGCGCCGATGCTCTTGGGCGGGGTTGAGGTCACTGGCAAAGTCTACGAGGCGCGTTGTTGCGAATTACCTGTAGACACGATGCACGCGAGCCGAATGTTGGGCGACGTCGCGCTCGCGCATCCACCGTTAACTGCAGCGGACCCCGATTCGCATCGGGGTCCGCCAAAAACGTGAGCGCGTTTTAGAAGTCGCGCTTCTCTTTGATCTTTGCCTTCTTGCCACGGAGGTTGCGCAAGTAGTAGAGCTTTGCGCGGCGAACGTCACCGCGGGTGACGACCTCGATGTGGTCGATGATCGGCGAGTGAACCGGGAAGGTACGCTCGACGCCAACCTGGAAGCTGACCTTGCGAACGGTGAACGTCTCACGAACGCTTTCACCGGAACGGCCGATGACGACGCCCTGGAAAACCTGGATACGCGAACGGTTACCCTCGATGATGTTTACGTGAACCTTGACGGTGTCGCCGGCACGGAACTCGGGGATGTCGCTACGCAGGCTGGCTGCATCGACGATGTCGAGCTTTTGCATGATTTTTTCGCTCTCTGTGCTCGCTACAGGTCGTGGCACGGGTATGTGGGTGATGAATTCGGTGTCACATGTGGGCCGCTAAGCACGATTCCCCTGTAGCAGAATCGAGGGCCGCGTGACACAACTTCCCTATTTTGTCACGTGTTCGCACTCGCACCTAATCCGGCTGGTGCGTGATTCCGTCAGCTACTCCGGCAGAAGATCGGGTCGCACGCGCTTCGTGCGTTCCACCTGCTGCGCGTGACGCCAGTCGGCGATCGCCGCGTGATTACCACTCAACAACACCGGCGGAACTTCGAGCCCGCGCCACTCCTGCGGTTTCGTGTAGCTCGGGTATTCGAGCAGGCCGTCTTCGTGCGACTCCTCGACGAGTGAGTCGGGGTTTCCGACCACACCAGGTACGAGTCGGGCTACGGCTTCGATCATCGCGAGTGCGGCAACCTCGCCTCCGTTGAGCACGTAGTCGCCGAGCGAAACGGCGCG
>WLDR01000152.1 GCA_009704705.1 Actinomycetota bacterium
CTCGGTACATGCAGATTCTTTCTCCCGAATTCTGTGCCACGCTCGCCGGTCGAATCATCAACATTCACCACTCGTTCTTGCCCGGGTTCAAGGGTGCGAACCCCTACAAGCAGGCGCACGAGCGCGGTGTGAAGCTCATCGGAGCAACCGCGCACTTCGTGACGACCGACCTCGACGAGGGCCCGATTATCGAGCAGAACGTTGTGCGGGTTGACCACACGCGAACGCCGGAACAGCTACAAGCAATCGGTCAGGACGAAGAGAGCCGCACTCTGACGCAAGCCGTGAAGTGGTTCAGCGAAGACCGCGTTCTGCTTGACGGCGTGCGCACCATCATCTTCCGATAACTACCAGCGAGTGGCTACCGTCTCGCGACGGGGTCTCACTCAGTCGAGAAGAGCTTTAGCTGAGACGAGCTTCGAGGTTCGTCGTGAGCGTCGCGAGGAACTCCTCGGTCGTCTGCCACTTTTGGTCCGGGCCGACGAGTGCAGCGAGGTCCTTGGTCATCGCACCCGACTCAACGGTCTTGATGACGACGTCTTCAAGAATGTGGGTGAACTCGATGAGCTTGTCGTTGCCGTCCAGCTTTCCGCGGTGCGCGAGGCCGCGCGTCCACGCAAAAATCGACGCAATCGGGTTGGTCGACGTGGGCTTGCCCTGCTGCCACTGGCGGTAGTGACGAGTCACCGTGCCGTGAGCAGCCTCGGCCTCAACGATCTTTCCGTCGGGCGTGGTGAGAACTGAGGTCATCAGACCGAGCGAACCAAAGCCCTGCGCGACCGTGTCCGACTGAACGTCACCGTCGTAGTTCTTGCAGGCCCAGATGTAGCCGCCTTCCCACTTCAGCGAAGCGGCGACCATGTCGTCGATGAGACGGTGCTCGTAGGTGATTCCCGCGGCTGCGTAGTCGGCAGCAAACTCGGCGTCGAACACCTCTTGGAAGATGTCCTTGAAGCGACCGTCATAGGCCTTGAGAATCGTGTTCTTGGTCGACAGGTAGACGGGGAACTTGCGGGCAAGCCCGTAGTTGAACGTCGCGCGCGCAAACGCGTGGATGCTGTCGTCGAGGTTGTACATACCCATCGCGACACCGGCACCGGGAGCTCGAAAGACCTCGAACTCCATCGGTTCGCTGCCGTCGGTCGGCGCGAACTTCATCGTCAAGGTGCCGGGGCGGTCAAACGTGAAGTCGGTGGCGCGGTACTGGTCACCGAATGCGTGACGACCAACGATGATCGGCTTGTTCCAGCCGGGAACCAGGCGAGGGATGTTCGAGATGATGATGGGCTCGCGGAAGATCACACCGTCGAGGATGTTACGGATGGTGCCGTTTGGCGACTTCCACATCTTCTTGAGGCCGAACTCTTCGACACGCGCCTCATCCGGCGTGATGGTTGCACACTTGATTCCAACACCGTGCTTCTTGATCGCGTTGGCGGCATCGATCGTGATCTGGTCTTCGGTCGCGTCACGCGACTCCATGCCGAGGTCGTAGTACTCGAGGTTCACATCGAGGTACGGGTTGATGAGGGTGTCCTTGATGGACTGCCAAATGATGCGGGTCATTTCATCGCCATCGAGTTCGACGACGGTGCCTTCAACCTTGATTTTCTCGACCACGAAAACTCCTTGAAAGTGGATACGCGCCCCGAATGGCGCAACCGGATAAGTCTAAAGCACGGGGCGCAAGTATCTTGATGTCAAGATACTTGCGCCCCGGTAACGCGACGTCTGATGAGTGTTAGCGCACGCGAACACTCAGGCAGGTTACGCATCCTTCGAGCTTTTCAAACTCACTGATTTCGACCGCAATCACGCGGTAGCCGAGCGAGCGAAGAAGGTCTGCCGACTTTGGCGCCGATGCGGACATCAGCAACGTGTTGTCGTCAACAATCACAACAGCGACGCCCTCTTCTTCGGGCACGGGGAGGAAACGCGGAAAGACGGACTCATTGTCGACGAGCTTTGGGTGTCCGATGATCGTGCCATCGGGCAGAGCGGTCACGGCCGACTTCAGGTGAAGCACCTTCTTGACGGGCACAGCGACGACGGTGAAGCCGAGCTTCGAGGCAATCTCGCGCAACTGGCGAATGCCCTCACCGTTTGTGCGACCACCGCTGCCGACATAGACAGTGTCGCCGACCTTCAGCACGTCACCACCATCGAGCGTTCCGGGTTCGACAATTCGTGCAACCGGAATGCCCAGGCCACGCACGGCCTCTTCCGTGCCGAAGACCTCGGCCTTTCTCGACACCGCACCGGGGTTGGTGATCACCGCGGTGCCGTTGAGCATGACCACTGTGTCTTCCACGAACACCGAGTCGGCAAGTTCATCGCGCGGAGCAACCTCGACGACGTTCCAGCCACACGCAGACAGTGCGGCAACGTAGGTGTCCCACTGGTCGTTCGCGAGATCGACGTTGACCTTCTTGCGCTTGACGTGAGTGACCAACCCATCAGCCAGCGTCGCGGCCGGCGCGCGTACGAGTGCGATGCGGCGACCGGAACGCGCAAAGTTCGCTCCATTGATCGTGTTGTATACCCAGGTTCCCGCGGTCACCGTGGCTACAGCGGCGGTCGAGATGTAGACGAGGTTGACGCCGATGATTGATCCAAATACCTGGGTCCACACAATGGCATCGAAGGTTTGACCCTGGGTCGAAATGGTCAACACGATGCCAATTACGCCAGAGAGCAAACCAACGCCCACGCCGACAATCCAAGACCAGCGTCGCTTGCTCAGCCAGCCGAGCATGCCAGCAACAACGAGCAGCAGCAAGAGGAAAGCGATAGCGGGGAGGAAGAACGTCGTCGCGCTGACGACAATCTGAAAGTCCATGCCTTCGGAGAGGAAGAACGCGAGTCCGTTCACGTCCATCGTGATGAATGCCACGACGAAGGCGGCAACCACCGAAGCGAGTAGGCGGCGAATGAGGGGTGTCATGTGATTTCTTTTCTGTTGTGTGGTGTGTGTCTCTAGTGGAAAAAGTGGCGTTCGCCAGTGAAGTACATCGTCACACCGGCTTTCTGTGCGGCCGAAATGACTTCGTCATCACGGAGCGAACCTCCGGGTTGAACGACGGCACGAACGCCGGCCGCGAGCAACACGTCAAGACCGTCAGCGAAAGGGAAGAACGCGTCGGACGCAGCAACCGAGCCCGCCGCGCGATCGCCCGCTCGTTTGACGGCAAGGTGGCAGCTATCGACCCGGTTGACTTGCCCCATGCCCACTCCAACTGATGCGCCGCTGTGGGCGAGCAAAATCGCGTTCGACTTGACGGAACGGCAGGCTTTCCAGGCGAACTCGAGATCGGCGAGCGTGTCTGCATCGGCAGGTTCACCCGAAACGAGACTCCACTTTTCGGTCTGGGCGAGAAGCTTGTCGGTCGGGTCGAAGAGATCTGCATCCTGAACCAAGAAACCGCCTGAAATCTGTCGCACCTCTTGGTTGCCGCGGCCGAAGTCGGCTGGCAACTGGAGCAACCGCAAGTTCTTCTTTTGGCGCAACAGCTCTAGTGCTTCTGGCTCGAACCCCGGGGCAACGAGTACCTCGGTGAAAACCTCGGACACCTGCTCTGCCATCTGCAGCGTGACGGTTCTGTTCGCCGCGATCACGCCGCCGAATGCCGACACGGGATCGCACTCGTGTGCCTTGCGATACGCCGAGGCAATCTGATCGACCGCCTTGTCGCGACCCACCGCGATGCCGCAGGGGTTCGCATGCTTGATGATGGCGACCGCAGGATTGATGAAGTCGTAAGCGGCGCGAACGGCAGCGTCGGCATCCACGTAGTTGTTGTATGACATCTCTTTGCC
>WLDR01000153.1 GCA_009704705.1 Actinomycetota bacterium
CCCGGCCGTGGGGGTCTTGATCGCGAGTGCGCTTGGCCTCAATCCTTTCTCGTTTCTGCTTGCGTCCGCGGCGGGCTGGTTTTGCTCCACAGTTGGCCTGACTTTAGTTTTCGTCGCGCGTGCGTGGAGTCGACGACTGATTGAGGCGGTTCATGTGCGGGATGTGCCTCTCGGGGTTCTCCCTGCCGTCATCGCTTCGGGGTTGAGTGTTGGGGTCGGGATGACCTTGTCGACCCAAGCGGTTGACGCCGAATGCGATGCAATCGGTTTGTCTCGCGATTCGAGCACGCACGAATCTGCGTTGTCGTTAGCAAACGAATGGGGGATCCCGCTCGCTGGAGTGGTGATGGCCCAGGCGCAAATGCTGAGACACAGTGCAGTCGCGCTCGTGCGGGTGCGCGCCAAAGAAATGGCCGAGCGGTTGCTTTTGCCGTTGGCAGCATGCATTCTTCCCGCATTCGTATTGCTGTCGATCGTGCCGATTGTTGCTGGGTTGCTCGAGCAAAGCGGGCTTCGATGGAGCGCGTGAGGCGCGTCAGCATGTCCAGACGAGGCACGCCTTGTTCATTCTCATCACAACAAGCTCCGGCACGGTCTGGTGCACTTCGTGCTCGACGACGTTTGTTTTCTCCGATACGGAGTGAGACATTGCTCGTCGCTTACTTGACGGGCAGCCGAGCCCGGCAAGGAGACCTGAACTCGAGGAGAAGAATGATGAGGCACATGTTTTGCTGGTCAAAGAATGAGGCTGGTGCTGTCACTGCTGAATATGCAATTGCCACGATGGCGGCTGTCGGACTGGCGGGGGTTCTCGTTGCAATTCTTAAGGGTGGATCAGTGACGCAATTGCTGACGAACCTCATTTCTGGCGCGCTCTCGTTTGCCGGCTAGTCGATGGCCCTTAATCGCCGACGATGTGAACGGGGAAGCGTGTCGGCTGAACTTGCCGTAACTCTCCCGATTGTCATCGTTTTGCTTGGGTTGGTTCTCGGCAGCTTGCGGCTCGTCAGTGACCAAGCGTGGCTTACTAGCGCGGCACGATGGGCGGCGCGAGCCATTTCTGTCGGCGAAGATCAGGGAATCGTCCTGACTCAGCTGACAGCTGGCCACGTGGGCGTCGAGAGCGTCGCTTATGTGAAAGCGGGAATGATCTGCGTTCGCTTGACTCGAACTGAAGTCGATTGGCTCAAGGTCCTCAACATGTCCCCAATGGGTGAATCGTGCGTTCCTCGAGTGTTGTAGTGCGCCCATCATGGCGTAACGATCGAGGCTCCGGCAGTGTCATGTCGCTCGCGTTGGTCGCAACAATTATGTGTCTCGCAGGGTTGCTCTTACCTTTCACAGGGCTCCTCGTCGTTCACGGACATGCACAAGCCTTAAGCGATCAGGCAGCCCTGGCGTCGGCCGACGTGCTCAGTGGCATCACAGTGGGCGTGCCGTGCACGGTCGCACTCTCACTTGTCGAGCCGATTCAGAAGTCTGAATGGACGTGTCTCACCGTCGCTGACGACGCATACGTTTCGGGAACAGTTACGTACGGACCGGTTTCTTTCGAAGTGAGATCACGTGCCGGACCACCGCAGGATTGAGCAGGAGAGCACAGCGATTGCTCCTATATATAAGAAGCGACGCTCGGGTCAAAAAACGGTCGATTTGCGAAGTGTGGCAGAAAGCGTTGTATGGTGACCTCGTTGCAACCCGAACCGGAGGACATGCTTGTCTGAATCGAAGAAACTCGTCATCGTCGAGTCCCCAGCTAAAGCCAAGACCATTGGCAAGTACCTCGGGCCCGACTATGAAGTGTTGGCATCGGTCGGTCACATTCGCGATATTCCCACGCCGAAAGACCTTCCCGTCGAAATGAAAAAGGGGCCGTTCGGTCAATTCGCCGTTGATGTCGAAAACGGCTTCACTCCCTATTACGCCGTCTCAGAGAACAGCAAACGCACTGTGGCTGATCTAAAGCGAGCTCTCAAGGAAGCGGATGAGCTCTATCTCGCAACCGATGAAGACCGCGAAGGTGAAGCGATTGCGTGGCACTTGCTCGAAGTGCTCAAGCCCAAGGTTCCCGTGCGCCGCATGGTCTTTCACGAGATCACGAAGGATGCAATCGAGAAAGCCCGCGACAACACTCGTGAAATAGATCGTTCGCTGGTGGATGCGCAAGAAACGCGACGAATTCTCGACCGGTTGTACGGATTCGAGATCTCTCCGGTGATGTGGCGCATGGTGGGCAGGGGGCTTTCGGCTGGTCGCGTGCAGTCACCGGCCACTCGACTTCTCGTAGACCGAGAGCGCGAACGCATGGCGTTCGTCTCGGCCGACTATTGGGACTTGCTGGCGACCGTATCAACGGACTCGTCCACCGCGACGCAATTCCAGGCCAAGCTCGTTCGATTCGGCGGCGACAAGCTTGCAACCGGAAACGACTTTGCCGACACGGGCAAGCTGAAGTCAGGAGCACGAGTGCTGACCGAGGCGGAAGCGCAGGCGCTCGCCGAAGCGATGCGCGACGCATCCTCGTCGATTACGGTCGCATCGCTCGAAACCAAGCCATACACGCGTCGCCCGTTTGCGCCATTTACGACGTCGACGTTGCAGCAAGAAGCGGTCAAGAAGCTTAAGTTCTCGGCCCGACAGACAATGAGCGTCGCGCAGCGCCTCTACGAAAACGGCTACATCACCTACATGCGAACCGACTCGCCGAGCCTGTCGACGCAGGCGATGAACGCGGCCCGCGATCAGGCGGTGAAGTTGTATGGCGCTGACCAGGTGCCAGATAAGCCACGCTTGTACACCGGCAAGAGCAAGACCGCACAGGAGGCGCACGAAGCAATTCGCCCAGCCGGAGAGGTCTTCCGCACTCCCGACGAACTTTCGAGCGTGCTGCGCGGCGAAGAACTCCGACTGTACGACCTCATCTGGAAGCGCACGGTTGCATCGCAGATGGCGGATGCGCGGGGACAGACTGCCACGGTCACTCTCGCGGTCGACGCCGCGGGTCAACCGAAGGCTGAATTCACCGCATCCGGCACCGTCATCACGTTCCGAGGGTTCTTGAACGCCTACGACGAAACGACTGATGAAGACCGAAACGCGCAAGACACGCAAGAGGACTCGAAACTTCCGGTCATGACCGAGGGCCAGAAACTTGTGCTCGCAGAAGTTGAGGCGAAGGGCCACACCACCGTTCCGCCGCCCCGCTACACCGAGGCGACTCTGGTCAAGAAGATGGAAGAGATTGGAATCGGTCGCCCGTCAACGTACTCAGCGACGATAGCGACGATTCTCGACCGGGGTTACGCGGTGATGAAGGGCCAAGCTCTCGTTCCGACGTGGATTGCGTTTTCGGTTACCCGCCTTATGGAGGAGAGCTTCTCTGACCTGGTGAGCTATGAATTCACCTCTGAGATGGAAAACGATCTCGATGAAATCGCGAACGGCGACGCGGACTGGCGTGACTGGTTGCGACGCTTTTACTTCGGTGTGGACGAGCACGCCGGGCTCAAGGCTTCGGCGGCCAACCTGGGCGACATCGACAAGCAATCGCTCAACTCGTTTGCTGTCTCCGACGACGTCGTCCTGCGTATCTGGCCGACGAACGCGTACATCGAAGTGGATGACCCCGAAGCCGGCACAGGCGAAAAGCGCAAGGTCTACGTGCCTGATGGCATGCCACCCGACGAGCTGACGCCACAACGGGCCCAAGAGTTGATTGATGCTCCGGTCGCGGGCGACCGGATCTTGGGGGTCAACCC
>WLDR01000154.1 GCA_009704705.1 Actinomycetota bacterium
GACACTCTTGGAACGAGCAAACCCGGGCGCCATCGACGCACGCAAATCGGCTGCCGGAAAGCTGTACAACGTCAGCGAGTTCGCCGCCGAAATTGCTCTGGCGGCCGTTGAACCTGTTCCCGCAGACAACACGCGTCTCGTTGGAGACACGAGCGACTTCATCAAGTAAGTGTCGCGGCCACCACATCGACGCGTTTCGCGCATCCTGCTTTATGACGAACGCGATGCCGTGCTTCTGATGCTCACGGCGAGCCCACTTCTGTCGACGCCGGTCATTCGTTGGTTGACGCCGGGCGGGGGAGTCGAGCCCCACGAGACGCACCACGACGGTGCTGTGCGCGAGCTGTTCGAAGAGACCGGACTCGTGGTTGACAACCTGGGGGAGCCGATCTGGACGATTCACGGACAGAGTGAGTTTGCCGACGGATCCGTTCAGACGACCTATGCCGAGTTTTTTCGCACGCGCACAACTCGATTTGACCCAGTGAACGACAACTGGATGGACAACGAGCACATCGACATCACTGGGATTCGCTGGTGGACCGCTGACGAGCTAGAACAGAGTGGCGAGTTGTTTGCGCCACTGAACTTGCCCGACCTTATTCGCGCGCACGCGCTCTAGTTCGGTCAGCTCTTGGCAACGCGCCCCAGAGCCACCGCCGCGGTGATCTGAGCTACTCCGACCACGATCAGAAGAATTCCGCCCAAGACGACGAGAACCGCAATCGCCGCCGCGGGAACGAACAGCACAACCACACCGGCGATGATGCTCACAGACCCGAGGGCCACGGTGATTCCGCGGGAGGAAGCGCGACCAGTTTCAATCAGGGTCGCAACTCCGTCGATAATCCACGTCACACCTATGAGTAGGCCAATGAGTTCGAGCACACTGCCGGGCGTGGCAAGCGCAAAGATGCCAACCACGACCAGCAACAGCCCAATCAGAACGCTGAGCGCCCTTCCGCCACCAGTAAGCCCAGGCGCGAAAATCCCAACGACGACCCGCACAACACCGCGAATCAAGAAATAGAGCCCAAAGATGACGACAACCACGGTTGCGGACGCACCGGGCCAGGCGAGCACTGAGATGCCGGCAATAAGCGCGAGGATGGCGCCAATCCACAGCCCAGTCTGGAGAACTCGCGCAACACTGGTCGCGTCTTCGGGGGAACCTTTGTAGAACGAGAAGCGTTGTGTGTCAGACACGAGAATTCCTTTCGGGAGGTTGAGGGCTACAGACTAGCGAGGACCTCGTCGGTCGTCAGTACTTTCGCAAATCCACCGGCGTCGAGACTGACGACTGTCGCAGCCGAGAGTTGCTCTGCAGTCATCGAGACACCATTGGACGCGGACATGTCGAACGTGTGCGTGGCATCCACAGGAAACAGGACTTGGTACCCGAGATTTCCGGCCATTCTCGCCGTCGTCTCACAACAGATGTTCGTCATGATTCCGCAAATGACGACGAGGTTCACGTTCGCTGCTCGAAGCCACTCATCGAGGTTTGGTGTGCCGTAAAAAGCGCTGTTAACGTTCTTGCGAACGTGGAGCTGCGCATCCGATGCACGGACGAAGTCTTTGAACTGATTTCCCGGGTCGGCGGGCGACAGCGTGCTTCCTTCGTCGAGACTGTCGTGCTGTACGACGACGAATGGCCGGCCCGAGCTGATCCAGGCATCCTGCAGTCTGCCTAAGTTGGCCTCGGCTTCGGGGTTGTCACGACGACCCCAGCGATCCGAACGATCAAATCCTTGTTGCACGTCAATCATGATCAGTGCTGCTTTGTCGTCCAGCTGAATGTCGCTCGTCATGTGTCCAGACTGCCAGAATTGCTCCGGAATGGCAGTAATTCGAGGCAAAAGCAGGTTCTTTCTTGTTTCGCGAGGTGCAGAGCGTATCCGATAATGCACATTATGTCAGATTGGCTTTTTGGGGCACTCTCCCGACCATTAGCCTTGACACGTGACAACGACTTCTCGCGCCGTGGCTCCAGCGCGTTCCTGGTTGCTCGCGCTGATGTTGTTGTTCTTGCTTCACGGTTTGTTTTTTTCGAACTGGGTTAGTCGTTCTCCCGAGGTGCAAGATCTTCTCCGGTTCAGCACCTTTCAGATGGGCATCCTGGCAACCATCATGACGGTCGGCGCCATCACCGGTACCTACTTCGGCGTCGCGCTGGTTTCTCGTCTCGGGGCGCGCAACATCGTGCGCACAACGTATCTCGGTCTGAGCGCAGCCTACGTAATTCTCGGGTTCTCGGTTTCAGCCGGCGACGTGCTGATTACGTCCGTCATGGTTTTCGTGATCGGATTCACCTCGAGCGTCGGCGGATTGTCAAACAACTTAGAAGGTTCGCGCCTCGACTACCTCTCGCGAAGAAGCATTCTGCCGAGCTTGCACGGCATGTTCTCTCTCGGACTACTTCTCGGTGCCGGCCTCGGCGCACTCTTTCTCAGTTGGCAAGTACCCTTGGCCGTTCAGTTCACCGGAATGGCAATCTTCGTTGCCCTCGGTGGCCTTGTCGGAGCGAACGGAATCCCCCGCTCGAAGGGCCGAGGCATCCGCGAGGACATGTCGACCTCGGAGATTCGTCAGCTTCCCTCCCGCGCGGAGGCACGAAACGTATGGCGCGAACCACGAACAGTCTGGATTGCGTTTATTGGCTTGTCCTTCGTGCTGGCCGAGAGCGCCGCGGCAACATGGCTGCCGATTGCACTTGTCGATTCCGGAATGTCGCAAGCCGACGGTGCACTGGGCTTCATGTTCTTTGCCATCGCAATGACCGTCGGTCGATTCGGCGGCGGTTTCGTCATGGATGTGATCGGGCGCGTGAAGACAACCGCATTGATTGCGACGATTGCGTGCGCGGGCATCATCATCGTGATGGCGAATGAGATGCTCCAGGCCCCCTATATCGGCGCATTTCTCTGGGGACTCGGATGCTCCTTGGGCTTCCCCATTGTCGTTTCCGCCCTGAGCGACGACCAGCGTTTGGCTCCTCCTCGCGTTAACGCGCTCGTCATGACCGCTCAGGTTTCAAACCTCGCGGCCGGTCCAGCCCTCGGTGGGTTGGGGCAAGTCTTCGGCCTCTTCGGTGCGTTTGCGCTCCCACTCGCCTTCCTCGGAGTGGCTGCCGGGGCAAGCCGCGTGACCGCTCCCCTGCGTAAATCCGGTAAAGAACTCGACGCTGCTCCCACGGGAGTGATCGATGTGGTCCAGGTGATTGCGCAGCGCGAGGTCGACGATATTCAGTAAACCTCGCGACTATTGTTTTGGACTAGCGAGCTGCAATCCTCTCGCACCTGGGGCAGGGACTGTTGTGTCATGTTTGTCGGTGCAGCCAAGCCCGTCTGTGAGTAGCGTGAACTCATGACGCGTTACGTTCTCGCCATCGACAATGGGACAACGAGCACTCGGGCGATCCTGTTCGACCACAATGCGAACAAGATCTCGAGCGGACAAAAAGAAACGACACAGATTCTCCCGAAGCCTGGCTGGGTGGAGCACGACGCGCTGGAGATTTGGAACAACACCCGCGAGGTGATTAACGACGCCATTGCCAGTGCCCGGGCCAACGTGACCGATGTCGCGGCCATCGGAATTACAAATCAGCGCGAGACAACCGTGGTCTGGGATCGCGCTACCGGCAAACCCGTGTACAACGCGATTGTGTGGCAAGACACGCGCACCACTCCGATTGTCGAAGCGCTCGCGCGGAGCCATGACCCGGAGTGGTTCCGATCAAAGAC
>WLDR01000155.1 GCA_009704705.1 Actinomycetota bacterium
CTTTTCTTCTGGTGGATGCTCTCGTCGATGCAGGGTGGTGGTCGCGGAGTCATGCAGTTCGGCAAGTCACGCGCAAAGCTCGTGACCAAAGAGACGCCGACGGTAACTTTCGCTGACGTCGCCGGGGCGAACGAAGCAATCGAAGAGCTTCAAGAGATTAAGGACTTCTTGAAGGAGCCCGCAAAGTTCCAGGCTGTTGGCGCACGCATCCCAAAGGGCGTCTTGCTCTACGGCCCTCCCGGAACTGGAAAGACGCTTCTTGCGCGTGCTGTTGCCGGTGAGGCGGGCGTGCCCTTCTACTCGATCTCTGGTTCTGACTTCGTCGAAATGTTCGTGGGTGTCGGAGCGAGCCGAGTGCGTGACCTCTTCGAACAGGCCAAGCAGAACGCTCCCGCCATTATCTTCGTTGACGAAATTGATGCTGTTGGTCGTCACCGTGGCTCCGGCATGGGTGGCGGTCACGACGAGCGCGAACAGACCCTGAACCAGATGCTCGTTGAAATGGACGGCTTCGACCCGAAGACGAACGTCATCATGATTGCGGCAACGAACCGCCCGGACATCCTGGACCCCGCACTTCTTCGCCCGGGTCGTTTTGACCGACAGATTGGTGTCGACGCCCCCGATCTCGAGGGACGCAAGAAGATTCTTGAGGTGCACGCCAAGGGCAAGCCGATGGCAAAGAATGTGAACCTCGAAGTTGTTGCTCGCAAGACCCCGGGTTACACCGGTGCCGACCTGGCCAACGTGCTCAACGAAGCTGCACTGCTCACCGCGCGTGCCGGCGAGAAAATCATCACGAACGAGATGATCGACGAAGCCGTTGACCGCGTGATGGCCGGCCCGCAGCGACGCAGTCGCCTGATGAAGGACCAAGAGCGTCTCATCACGGCGTATCACGAGGGTGGTCACGCGCTCGCTGCCGCGGCGATGAACTACTCCGACCCGGTGACGAAGATCACGATTCTGCCTCGCGGACGGGCCCTCGGATACACGATGGTCATGCCCATGGAAGACAAGTACTCCATCACGCGTAACGAGTTGATGGATCAGCTCACCTACGCGATGGGCGGTCGAGTGGCTGAAGAAATCGTCTTCCACGACCCGACCACCGGAGCATCCAACGACATCGAAAAGGCGACAAACATCGCCCGCAAGATGGTCACCGAATACGGCATGACCGCGTCACTCGGTGCGGTCAAGCTCGGTGGTGCATCCGGCGAGATGTTCTACGGCCGAGACATGGGTCACAGCCGCGACTACTCCGAGAAGATGGCCGAGATGGTGGATGGCGAAATTCGCAAGTTCATCGAACAGGCCCACAGCGAAGCGCACACCGTCTTGTCGCAGAACCGCAAGATTCTCGACAAGCTTGCGCTGGAGCTCCTCGAAAAGGAGACTCTCGACCAGGAGCAGATTGCGAAGATCTTCATCGGAATCAAGAAGCTCAAGGAACGCCCGCTCTGGCTGTCGAGCGACAAGCGCCCCGTGTCGAAGGTTCCCCCGGTGAAGGTTCCCGCGCGTAAGGCTGCAGTTGCCGAGAAGGCAAAGCCGGCCACCAAAACGGCAGCGAAGTCCGCAATCAAGCCCGCTACGAAGCCCGCATCGAGGACGTCGTCACGGACTGCCCCCAAGGCAACAAAGTAAGACGCAGGTCATGCCGGTCGATCGAGAGCGGGTACGCCGAGCGGTCGCCGAGATTCTCGTGGCCATCGGCGAAGATTCGTCGCGACCTGGCTTGGCGAACACACCAGAGCTCGTTGCCGACGCGTATGCGGAGATGTTTGCCGGGTTAGATGAGGACCCACGCGCGCACCTTGCCGAGAGCATCCCGTTCGAGGGCAACGCCGAAACGGTCATCGTCAGCAACATCTATCTGCGATCGGTGTGTGAACACCACTTGTTGCCATTCACTGGTCGGGTGCACGTCGCTTACATTCCCGGCGACCGCATTGTCGGCATAGGCAAGATTCCTCGGGTGGTGCACGCACTGGCCGCACGACCGCAGATTCAAGAGCGTCTGACCGATGACATTGCGACCGTCTTTGACGAGGAGTTGTCTGCTCGAGGCGTGCTCGTCGTGATCGAGTCGTCGCACCAGTGTCTCTCCGCGCGCGGAGCGAACGAGAATGAGGCCACGACAATCACAATTGCGTCACGTGGAACATTGAGCGACCCAGCAGCGCGCGCCGAAACCATGGCAATGTTTCGCGTCGAGCCGTGAGCGAGGTCGGTGAATGACGGAGGCACTGCTCGCCCAGCGACCGATTGTCATGGGAATTCTCAACGTCACGGTTGATTCGTTCAGTGACGGCGGCGCGTTTCTCGAGTTTTCTGCGGCGCTGGCTCACGCTAGAGAGATGGTCGCCTCCGGAGCCGACATCATCGACGTCGGTGGTGAGTCAACCCGGCCAGGGGCGGAGCGCGTCCCCGTCGAGGTTGAGCAGCAGCGCGTGTTGCCCATCATCCGCGAGCTCGCTGCAGAAGGCGTTGCATTGAGCATCGATACGCTCAACGCCTCCACGGCCGCCGAGGCTGTTCGAGCCGGCGCCAGATTCATCAACGACGTCTCTGGCGCACTTGCCGATGCCGACATGGCACGAGTCGCGGCCGAGTCGGGAGCAACCTACATCGCGGGGCACTGGCGGGGTACATCCGCCACAATGAACGAATTTGCCAACTACGACAGCGTCGTCGTCGACGTACGCAATGAACTTCGACTGAGGGTGGATGCGCTGCACGCAGCCGGTGTGCCCCGCGAGCGAATCGTGCTCGACCCGGGTCTCGGATTCGCCAAGAATGCCGAGCACAACTGGGAGCTACTCGCCCAACTGTCGACGCTGGTGGGCGACGGGTTCCCCATTCTCATTGGAGCATCACGAAAGCGGTTCATTGGCGCTCTGTTGCCGACCGAAGCCAACATGGTGGAGCGAGACGTGCCGTCGGCTGTGGTTGCCGCTCTCGCGGTGAACGCGGGAGCATGGGGTGTGCGCGTTCACGATGTTCGAATGACCAAACTCGCGCTCGCTGCCCAACAGAAATGGGAGAACGCACGATGACCGATCGCATCACGTTGACCGGACTCTCCGTTTTCGCTCACCACGGCGTGTTCGACCACGAGCGCGCCTACGGGCAGGAATTCATTGTCGACGTGGTGGTCGAGGTCAACATGAGCAAAGCCGCCGAGACCGACAGCATTGACGATGCGGTGAACTATGGCGCCCTCGCCATCACAGTCGTGAACGAGGTGAAGCGAGACCCGGTCAACTTGCTCGAGACGGTGGCGGCGCGCGTGGCATCCGCGGTGCTTGCGGACAAGCGAATTGATGCCGTTGAGGTCACCATTCACAAACCACAAGCCCCGATTGAAACCGCGTTCAGCGACGTGTCGGTCACGATTCGTCGAACGGCGGCTGACCTCGCATGAGCGACCGAGAGCCGAAATCGTCGCGTGCGGTGATTGCACTCGGGGGAAACCTGGGGGACCGCAAGGCAACGCTCGACGATGCCATCGCGCAGATGCAGGCGCACCCAAAAATCGATGTGAACGCGGTCTCGAGCTATCTCGAAACCGTCGCGGTTCATCTCGACGGCCCGGCAGTGGATGCCCCGCGCTATCTGAACGCCGTCGCCCTCATCGACACCACCCTCACCGCTTTCGAGTTGCACGACGTGATGCGAACGATTGAGAACTCCCTCGGGCGTGA
>WLDR01000156.1 GCA_009704705.1 Actinomycetota bacterium
GATTGCGCTGATTGATCACGGCCAGCCGGTCTTTGTCATTGTGCCGAGCCCACGCAAGTCGGCTGAAATGCACTCGAAGGTCATCAGCAACATTCAAGAGATTCGTGCTCGTGGCGCCCGCGTGATTGCGATTGCTGAAGCCGGTGACGCGGCTGTGTTGCCGTTCACCGATGATGTCATTCGCATTCCTCTTGCCGGCCCATTGTTTGAGCCCATCTTGGCTGTGGTTCCGTTGCAGATTTTTGCGATGGAACTCGCCGACGCCAAGGGCCTCGATGTCGACCAGCCTCGCAACCTGGCGAAGTCTGTCACTGTCGAGTAGCACGAGCGAGCCAAGATGATTGTCGGAGTCGGTGTGGATACCGTGGACATCGAGCGCTTCACTGGCGCTCTCGAGCGCACTCCGGGGCTCGCATCTCGTCTCTTCACGCTGGGTGAGCGCGGTCTTGCACCCGCGTCACTCGCCGCCCGATTTGCTGCCAAAGAAGCGCTGATCAAGGCTTTCGGTGAATCGGGATCAATGGGCTGGCACGATGTCAGTGTCGTGAAAGACGAAGCCGGAAAGCCGTCGTTCGTGCTCGCCGGTGAGGCCCTGCGCATGGCCGAAGAAAAGGGCATCACGAACGTGCACCTGTCGTTGTCGCACGATGGCGGGATGGCCGTCGCATTCGTGGTTGCGGAGAGCGCGTGACCCTCATTCCGGTCGACGGCCCGTTTCGGGAGGCCGTGATTGACCTTTCTGCCGTTCGTGACAATGTCGCGTCGCTGCGCGCGCGCATCGGCACGCCATTCTTTCTGATCGTTGTCAAGGCAAATGCCTATGGGCACGGGATGGTGCCTGTTGCTCAGGCCGCGCTCGCCGGCGGTGCAACGCACTTGGGCGTTGCCGATGTCGCGGAGGCGTTGGCGCTTCGTGCCGCTGGCATCACCGCACCCGTGCTCGCCTGGCTGCACGATCCGCGTGAAGACTTCATCGCAGCTGTCACTGCCGACATCACCGTCTGCGTTTCGTCTGTCGAGCAACTCGAGTCGGTCGCTCGTGCCGGTCATGCGGCCGCGGTTCGTCCCGTCGTACACGTCAAAGTTGACACGGGCTTGAGCCGCAACGGCGTCTCGGCCGACAACTGGGCGTCGTTCTTTGCTCGGGCTGCCGAGCTCGAGGCGCACGGGTCCATCACGGTGGAAGGTATCTTTTCTCATCTGTCGAATGCTTCGGCCGAGGATGACCTCGCTCAAGGTGTGCGGTTCGACGCCGCCATTGACCTCGCACGTGCCGCAGGACTCGCACCTGCGATCACACACTTGTCGGCCAGTGTCGCCGCGCTCACGCTGCCGCAACTCAACTACAACATGGTGCGCATCGGCATCGCCACCTATGGCATCTCTCCGATCGATACGCAAGCACCGCAGGAATTTGGACTGCGTCCCGTCATGACCTTGCGCGCCCGTGTCGCAGCTGTGCGTGAGGTGCCCGAAGGCACGGGCGTGAGTTACAACCTCACCTACCGCACATCGGCAACGTCTCGCCTGGCACTCGTTCCCATGGGGTACGGCGAGGGGCTCACCCGCGCCGCCAGCGACCGTGGCCCCGTCGTCATCAATGGTCAACGCTTTGCGGTTTCCGGGCGAATGGCTATGGATCAGTTTGTTGTCGATTGCGATCAGGCCGATGTTGCTGTGGGGGATGAAGTGGTGCTCTTCGGAGACCCGGCGAACGGGCATCCCACGGTTCAAGACTGGGCCGAGGCCACCAACACAATCGGCTACGAAGTCGTCACTCAACTCGGCGGACGAGTCGTTCGCACCTTTATCGGGGCATAGTCGTGTCGACCCGAATCATCAAGACGCCCGAAGACATGCACGCGCTCGGACTCGAACTTGCCCGCGACCTGCGTGCCGGAGATGTGCTCGTGCTGACCGGCCCGCTCGGTGCTGGCAAAACCACCCTTACCCGCGGTATCGGCGAGGGGCTTCGCGTGCGCGGCCCGGTCACGAGCCCGACCTTCGTGCTCGCACGCACGCATCCGTCGCTGGTTGGCGGGCCACCGCTCGTGCACGTTGATGCGTACAGACTCTCGAACGCGATGGAACTCGACGACCTCGACATCGACTTCGCGCACTCAATCACGATCGTGGAATGGGGCCGGGGAATCGTCGAGAAACTGATTGACGAGTGGCTCGACGTTGAAATCGAGCGACCTCAGGGGGCCGACGTCGTGGGCACGACCGATGAGACTGCTGGCGAGAAGGACGCAGAAGATGATCTCGCTGTCGAACCGCGCACGGTCACCATTAGCGGCCACGGTGCGAGGTGGTCGTCGTGATTCGCCTGTGCATCGATACGTCAATCGGCACGAGTGTGGCGGTCACTGACGGCTGGGTCGTGCGCGCGGAGGTCAACGAATTTGATTCCATGCGCCACGCCGAAGTTATCGGCGAGTTGATTCGTGACGCACTCGCGCTCGCGGGTGTGACGAACACCGACATCGAAGCGGTGGTTGCCGGTGTGGGCCCCGGGCCGTTCACCGGTCTGCGGGTGGGGCTCGCGGCTGCGTCGGCCTTCGCCGTGGGCGCGGGAGTGCCACTTGTCTCTGTTGCGAGTCATGACGCGATTGCCGTCGAACTCGCCGAAGATGTCTTTGCTGACGAGGTGGAATTCATTGTGACCACGGATGCGCGCCGCCGCGAGATCGCGTGGAGTCGGTACACCGTACTCGACCCCTCCGCACGCGAAGCACTCGCGTTCACTCGAGCCGACGGCCCCCAGTTGGCCAGGCAGACGAGGCGCTCTTTCCGCACATCCCGCGTGTCGATGCCGACCATGTTTCTGCGGCTCGACTCGGACTTCTCGCCCAGGCTGCGGCCGAAAACGACATGGAGCTTCCACCGTTTGAGCCGCTGTATTTGCGCTCGCCCGACGTCACGATGTCAACCGGCCCGAAGCGGGTGAGTTGATGAGCGACGAACCGAACATCGCGGGTGATCGGCCGGATGCTCGCTCAGCCGGAATCTCGCTGAGGTCGGCAACGACCGAAGATCTTGATCGAATCATGCAGATTGAGACCAGCGTGTTCGAAGCTGATGCATGGTCAACCGAATTGATGCGGCACGAACTCGCCGACAAAAACTGCCACTACGTGGTTGCGGTCATCGACACGACCGGCGAGGAAATCATTGTTGGTTACGGCGGAATTCTTGCTCCGCGCGGGTCGGGCGACGGCGACATTCAGACGATCGCCACGATTCCTACGGTGCGCGGTCGTGGTGTCGGACGCGTGATCATGCACGACTTGTTGACTGCCGCACACGACCGCAAGGCCGAGCGGGTATTTCTCGAAGTGCGCGCCGACAACCCAATTGCGATTGGCCTCTATCGTTCACTCGGTTTCGCAGAAATCGGCGTTCGCGAGGGCTACTACCAACCCGACAACGTCGACGCCGTCATCATGCGCCTCGACATGAACGCGGTCGAGCCGGCGGGGTGGTCGTGTTGAGCGATGTCACTGGCAGCCACATGAATCGCACCGCACCGCTCGTGCTCGGAATCGAATCGAGCTGCGACGAGACGGGCGTCGGCATCGTGCGCGGTCGAGAACTTCTCGCCAACGTGATTGCATCGTCGATGGATGAGCATGCTCGGTACGGCGGAGTCGTACCCGAAGTTGCGGCGCGAGCACACCTCGAGGC
>WLDR01000157.1 GCA_009704705.1 Actinomycetota bacterium
CGCGCTTGATGCCGCTGTCGCCGCGCAAGAGGCCTGGGGCAAGACGAGCACTCGTTCGCGCAGTGACATTCTGCGTCGCGCGTTCGACGAGGTGCAGAAGCGCAAAGACGAGTTTGCTCTGCTGATGACCATCGAGATGGGCAAGCCTCTCTCAGAAGCTGCCGGCGAGGTCAACTACGGATCGGAGTTCCTTCGCTGGTTCAGCGAAGAGGCTGTGCGCGTGGATGGTCGCTACACCGAGACTCCCGAGGGCAACGGACGCATGTTTGTCACGCACGTTCCCGTCGGCCCATGCTTTCTCATCACACCGTGGAACTTTCCGCTCGCCATGGCCACGCGCAAGATTGCCCCGGCACTCGCCGCGGGCAACACGGTCGTTGTCAAGCCAGCGGGACTCACGCCTCTGACCACGCTCTACTTCGTAAAGATTCTTGAAGAGTGCGGCGTTCCCGCCGGTGTAGTGAATGTGTTCACGACCTCAGCGTCGAGCGCTGTATCGAACCCCATCATCGGAGACACACGCCTGCGCAAGCTGAGCTTCACGGGATCGACCCCCGTGGGCATTTCACTGATGAAGCTGGCAGCTGACAACGTGTTGCGCACGTCGATGGAACTCGGTGGAAATGCTCCGTTCGTGGTGTTCGACGATGCGAACCTCGACAAGGCGGTCGACGCCGCCGTTATCGCTAAGTTCCGCAACATCGGGCAAGCGTGCACCGCTGCAAACCGCTTCATCGTGCACGAGTCAATCGCCGAAGAATTCACGACAAAGCTCACCGAGAAGGTCAAGGCATTCAAGATGGGCCGTGGCACCGAAGAGGGTGTCGTTATCGGCCCACTCATCGATGACAAGGCCGTCGCCAAGGCCGATGAGCTAGTTCAGGATGCCCTCAAGCGCGGAGCAACCCTGCGCGCGGGCGGCCACAAGGTCGAGGGAGCGGGTTCGTTCTACGAGGCCACCGTTGTGTCAAACGTTCAGCCCGGTTCGGCAATTCTCACGGAAGAGATTTTCGGACCGGTTGTCTCGGTCATCACATTCACCGATGAGGCGGATGCCGTTCGCATCGCGAACGATACCGAGTACGGTCTCATCGGGTACGTGTTCACCGAGAATCTCGCACGCGCCCAGCGCATGATTGAGGGTATCCAGACCGGAATGATGGGTGTGAATGCGGGTGTTATCTCAAACGCGGCCGCGCCTTTCGGTGGTGTGAAGATGTCGGGTGTTGGCAAAGAAGGTAGCCACGAGGGAATTTACGAGTACCTGTCGACTAAGTACTCGATGACACCCAACCCGCACCTCTAGCCTTGCGATGTCGCTACCCCTCGAGGTTGAGGCCTGGCGTGATCACGGTGTGAGAGTAATTCGCGATATCCGGGTACATTTCGGCCATAACGGCCGCTCCGATTGGCAGGGCGAAATTGAGTAACAGGGTTATCTTGCCGGCACCACTCGCCACGTCTCGCTCGTCGGCAAGTGTCGCAGTGAGTTGATCCAGGGCGGCGGCACTGTTCGCCATCATTTGGGCATTGTGCCAACTGGCCCGACGTTGCTCGAGCATGATTGCCCGTTGGCGCGTGAGTTCGGGCTTTTGCCAGTCGCGCAAGAAGATGGCGTTTGATACGTACTCGTCGAATGCCGCACCCGTGCCCTGCGCATACACGCGGTTCGCTTCTAGCCCCATCTCTTCTTGCAATGCCGTGGCGCGAATGAATATCTCAGCTTTCGTTTTGAAGACAGAGAAGATGTAGCCCTCGCTGACGCCGGCGGTTTTCGCGATTTGGCGCGTAGACATGCCATCGAAGCCGACCTCGGCGACATGCCAGAGGCAACTCGCCAAAACGCGATCTAGCTTCTCAGAACCAGTGTCGAAGGGGTAGCTGTTGAGATGCGAGGCGTCGGTGGAGGGCAGGGGTTCCTCGGGATGTGCTGTGCGCGCATCCACGAGCATTCGCACGAGTCGACCCACAAGCAGCTGGCTGTTGGTGGGCATGGTTCGATGCACGATTGCCGTGCCCATCAGAATCTCCATGATGAATGCGTGTTGCACCAGACGCTGACGATTGGACATGCCGGCAAAGCGACTGACGTGGGCGAACGACTTTTGTACGATTGGCCGGAGTACCTGGTTGCTTGGAAAGGCCGACAGGAGTTCCGTCGCGACTCGTACGTCAGTGGATGACGTCAAGAATGGCAAGATGGCAGCCGCAACTGAGTCGTCGCTCGGCTCGTCAGAATCAATCACAAGATGGGCACAGGCAACAAGTGGCTCGAGGTACTGCGAAACTACGCGGTGCTCCCACACGGCAGCCAGTAGCTCGCCGGAGCTATCGAACCTCTGGCTCATGGCCGTGTGAGACAACCCCGCTGCTTTTGCAACCGCGTTGAGACTTGCCGATCCTGCTCCATCGCGCGCAATAACACCGGCAGCCGCATCGAGAATGCGGTTGTCGTTGTTCGTGCGAGGTTGGAGCATTCGCATTGGTGAGGACGGCTCGCTTTCAGAACAAACAGGGGCGAGTAACGAAACTACAGGACTTCCTGGCGGACGACTTCACAACATTCTCGGGTCGGCCCCTCAAATGAGGAGTGAAATTCACTCTTGTTGGGCTATAGTGTGAATGTCACTTTTTCTCTCACAGAAGGAAAATCATGAAAAAGAACATCCTCTCGACGTTTGCCACCGTGGGTGTGACCGCGGGGCTCGTGCTGGCGAGCAGTGCCGCCAGCCCGGCCTATGCCCTGGCTACCCTGCCCGCGACTGATCACATCTACGCCTACGACTGCTCGGATGGTGCGTCCGACTTCCAGCTTCTTGAATTGGCCGCTGATGGAACGGCCACGGCGATTGGCACGGGAATGGGAACGACAACCGGTGACTGCCCGAGCCAGCCGGCATGGGACTGGATCACCAAGAAGGCTTACTTCGCTTTCGAGGGCAAGCTCTATTCGACCGATGTGAGCAACGGAGTGACGACAGAAGTTGCGTCGTTGAGTGGCGCGGTTAATCTTCTCTTCAGCCCTGGGCTTGCGATTGCGCCCGACGGCGCGGCGTGGGCTACAGCCGGCGGCCGGGTAGGAACAATTAGTCTGTCGTCGGGTGTCGTCACCGATATTTCGGGATCGGTAAACCGCGACCAAGGTGCCTACTACATCGCCCCGCTCGCCTACAACGAAGTCGATTCGACCCTCTACGCGATCAACGCCGACAATACATCGGACGATTCGCCCCCCTTCCCCAACCAGCTGTCGGTGATGTCGCAGACAACGGGTGCCATCACGCTCGGAGCCGGAGTTACTCTCCCGGACTATCAGAACCCCTCAGTTGATGCCCTCTCGGCCATGGCCTTTGACTCGAGTGGGCAGGGTTGGTTGCTGCGCACGGTTTCGCCCGAGACCCAACTCGTGAGCCTGAATCCGGCCACGGGTGCCACGGTTGACCAGGGTGGTGTCATGGAAGGACAAAGCAATATTGTTTCCTATGCCATCTTCATTTCATCACCTACGCCCGCATTACCTGACACGGGTTCCGACGCCACTGTGAACCTTGTGCCGCTAGGCGCCCTCGCTGCTGCTCTGTTCGCAGCCGGTGGAATCGCTTTCGTGATTGCGCGACGTCGCTCGGCCTAGAGTTC
>WLDR01000158.1 GCA_009704705.1 Actinomycetota bacterium
GGCGTGTCCCGCGCATCCACTCACCTCGTTACAAACTCAAGGAATGACATGTCGAACCGCACAGCTGAAACCTCCGTTCCCATCACGCCGGTTCAGGCGGAGCGCTGGAGCCCGCGCTCGTTCGACCCGAGTCACACGATGACGATGGCCGACCTGACGGCACCGTTCGAGGCGGCTCGTTGGAGTGCGTCGGCCAACAACATTCAGCCCTGGCGGTTCATCGTGGCGTTCCGCGGCGATGAACTGTGGCAAAAGATAATGGATTCTCTTGCCGGCTTCAACGCAGCCTGGGCCCACACCGCGTCGGCAATCGTGCTCAATGTTGCGATTGAGGCTAACCCTGAGGGCAAGGCCAACCCCTGGGCTCGCTACGACCTCGGACAATCGGTCGCCCACTTCTCGGTGCAGGCGCACGCCCAGGGCCTCATGGTGCACCAGTTCTCGGGATTCGCACGCGACGACGTCAAGGCGCAGCTCGAGCTACCCGAACAGTACACGATCGTCTCGGCGTCTGCCGTGGGCAAGCTTGGCGACCCCGACGCTCTCGGAGAAGAACTCGCCCAGCGTGAGCGCGCAGCACGTGAGCGACTGCCTCTCGACGAGATTGTGCGAGTCGGAGCCTAGGCTCCGCAGCGACAGGCTCTAACAGACTGCGGCCTTGATGGCGTCGGCGAATGCGTCGACGTCGTCTTCCGTGGTGTCCCAGGCGCACATCCACCGCACTTCACCGGTGGCATTGTTCCAGTCGTAGAACCGGAAGCTCTTGCGAAGCTCATCGGCGACGCCGGGGGGCAGAATCGCGAAGACGCCGTTCGACTGCGTGGGATTCGTGAAGGTAACGCCGGCAGTGCCCTCGAGCGCGGATCGAAGGCGAGCCGCCATCTTGTTCGCGTGGGTCGCCGAACGGAGCCACAAGTCGCCTTCGAGCATGGCGATGAGCTGGGCGGATACAAAGCGCATCTTTGACGACAGCTGCATGTTCATCTTGCGCAGGTAGATGAGTCCGTTCACGCGCTCGGGCGAAAACACGACGATTGCCTCTGCGCCGAGAAGCCCGTTCTTGGTGCCACCGAAACTCAGCACGTCAACGCCGGCGTCGCGGGTGAACTCGCGAATGGGCACACCGAGAGAAGCAGCGGCGTTGGAAATTCGAGCGCCGTCCATGTGCAGTGCCATACCAAGGGAGTGAGCGTGATCAGCAAGAGCCCTGACCTCGGCGGGCGTGTAGACGGTGCCAAGTTCTGTTGATTGAGTGATCGAGACCGCGGCGGGTTGCGGGTGGTGCTCGTCGCCGAAACCGTAGGCCTGCATGTCAACGAGCTCAGGTGTGATCTTGCCGTTTTCGTGAGGAACCTGGAGCAGAGCGAAATGGCCCACTGCTTGAGGCGCGACGCTCTCATCGTTTCCGAGGTGCGCGGTCTGCGCGCAAATCACGCCACCCCATCGCGGAAGAAGTGACTGCAAGCTGAGCACGTTCGCACCCGTACCGTTGAAGACCGGAAAGACTTCGATGCCCACACCGAAGTGAGTCTCCATCACGTGCAGGAGCTTTTCGCTGTAGATGTCTTCACCGTAGGCAACCTGGTGACCGCCATTGGCAGCGTGCAGAGCCTCGAGCACCTCGGGGTGAATGCCGGCGTAGTTGTCAGAAGCGAATCCGCGCCAGGCGGCATCGTGAAGTCGTTGCATGCGCTAAAGCCTAGGCGCGAATGCCCTTTGTCGACTCAATAACGGGAGCCATCTTGCGCTGCAATGCTTCGTAGAACATCGAGAGCGGAAACTCGTCGTCCAACAGCAGGTCGGTCATGTCACCGAGCTGGCCCAACGTCGGGAGGGCATCCGCACCCTTCGCCCACGTGGATGCGGGGTGAGGCGTGAGCGTGCCGGCAACAAGCTCGTAAGCCGCGAGCCAGTGAGCGACCTTCGGGCGGTCGATTGAACGCCAGTAGAGCTCGTCAATTGCATCACCAAGCTCGACTACAGCGTCAGGCAGAGCGGCCCAATCGATGCTCAGCTTGTTGTCCGTCCAGTTCATTACGCCACGCTGGTGGAGCCACGCGAAAATCAACTGCCCAGCCACGGCGTCGTAGTTTCGAACGCGGGTACCCGTGATCGAGAAGCGGAAGATGCGGTCGAACAAGACCGCGTACTGCACGAGGCGAGCGTGGCGACGAATTTCAGGGCTGGCACTGCCGCCGCGATCGAGCTTGACGCACTCACGGAACGCCGTCAGGTCGCACCGAAGCTCCTCGAGCCCGTAGAGGAAGAACGGCATGCGCTGTTTGATCATGAACGGGTCAAACGGCAAATCACCGGCCATGTGGGTGCGGTCGTGAATCAGGTCCCACATGATGAACGTGTGCTCTGCCAGAACCTGATTGGTGAGCAGCTCTTCTGCCTCGGCCGGGAGCGTTAGCGACGTGATGTCGACGGCGGCCTCGGTGACCTTGCGAAAGCGCGCCGCCTCGCGGTCCTGGAAGATCGCACCCCACGTGAAATCTGGGACTTCGCGCATCGCAACAGTCTCTGGAAAGAGAACGGCGGAGTTCGTGTCGTAGCCGGGCGTGAAGTCAAGAAAACGAAGTGGCAGGAACATCTTGTTCCCGTATGCGCTCGCCTCTAGCTCCGAAATGAACTCCGGCCACATGACCTCGATGAGTACAGCTTCGACGAATCGGTTCGTCGATCCGTTTTGCGTGTACATCGGAAAGACGACGAGGTGACGAGCCCCATCGACGCGAAACGAAGCCGGGTTGAATTCCACAATGGATGCGAGAAAGTCCGGTTCTCCGAATCCACCCTCGACCCAGCGGCCGAAGTCGTCCACGACGGCATCGAGATACGCAGCATCGTGCGGGAACAGCGGCGCGAGCGTGCGCACGGAATCCTGGATCGCTTCAACGTGACCGCGCGCCGCGGCGTGGTCGTCGACGTTGGGCACCGAGCCGTCTTTCACCTGAATGGCTTGAAGCGCGGTCGCCGCCGCCTTGAGGGACATCCATGCGGGGTCGGTCGTGATTTCGAGGCGCGCCAATTGGGTCGTCATGTAGAGAGGGTACGTCGTCACGACACCCAATCGGAATGCCAAGTAAACAGGAGCCCTACATATTGGCTATGTATCCAATTGACTCGGGCTCTAGGATGGCGTCATGACATTCACCGTTGCCAATTCTCGATTTCTCGTCACGGGCGCAGCCATGGGCATGGGCCGGCTCTATGTCGAACGTGCGATTGCCGATGGCGCCGCCGTGATTGTTCTCTGGGACGTGAACGCGAAGCAGCTCGCGGCAACGGTCAAGGAACTCTCACCGTCGCTTACGAGGGAGCAGAAGCTCGTTCCCATGACCGTCGACATCTCGGATGCCAAGGCAGTGGATAAGGCCTCTGCCGAGGTCACTCGTGCCCACGGTGGCATTGACGTGCTGATCAACAACGCGGGAGTTGTTACCGGTGCGCTGTTCGTCGACCATGAACCTGAACGAGGCATCGACCTCACCATGCGTGTCAACGCCATTGCTCCGATGCTGATTACGAGAGCATTTCTGCCGGGCATGATTTCTGGCGGACGCGATGCTCGCGTGATCAACATCTCAAGCGCATCCGCCTTCGTCTCAAACCC
>WLDR01000159.1 GCA_009704705.1 Actinomycetota bacterium
GAAGAGAGCAAGTGTTTTGCTCGGCGCGACGCCGGCATTCAGCGTGTGAATCGAGATGACCTCACGCAGGTCTTCGGGCATCCAGGAAAGTCCATCGAGATACTTTTTGGTGGTCAATCGGCTGCCATAGTGACGAAAGAGCTTTGCGGCAGCGGGCACAATGGCGGCGTCCCACGGATCGTTGGTCAGCATGGTCGTGATGTGTTCGCCCAGGGGTCCGTGTTCGGCTTCAAATCGATCCCACGCGGGCTGCCACGCGTTTCCAGGCTCGATGGGCAGATTCGCTGACTGCCCTCGAAAGAAGTAGCGCCCAACTTCGGGCAGGCGCTGCAGATCAAGTGGGGCAATGTCGTCAGCTGTCGCGGCCGAGTCCCCGCCCAATTCGTTGAAACGCTCGAGGAACTTCTCGATGGCTGCCGGGAACGTCACGAGTGATGGACCGGTGTCGATTCTCTGCCCGGCCACGTCAATGCGTCGACTCTTGCCGCCTATCCAGCTGTTGCGTTCGAGCACGGTGACGTCGTGACCGGCCCGAGCGAGCAGTGCAGCCGAGGCTAGTCCGCCGAGCCCTGCCCCAATGACAACGATTCGGTGAGGGATCACGGGTAGAGGCCCAGCATCATGCCCGCGACGAGTTGAACCCCGGCCACCGCGCCAGCGACATACGGAAACATCACCGAAAACTTGTAGAGTCGCTTCGCCTCAGCACTGGTCGGCGTTCGCCAATTCGCGATGAGCAACCAGCCTGAAATCACGCCCGAGACAATTGCAACGGGGATGTTCACGAGCGCGAAGGCGGCGGTCGACACGATCCACCACGAACCAGACCACACCAGTGAGCCGCGAACGCCAAATTTTACGGCTGTCGTGGTGATTCCGGCGGCAGCATCTTCGTCGATGTCTTGGATGGCGTCGTAGACATGCTTTGCCATGCTCCAAGTCATCAGTCCGATAACCGCAGGCCAGATTGGTTCGACGCCGAGTGCGAGGGGAACAAAAGCGAGAGGAAAGGCATAGTCGGCGTTGCTGATTGAGTCCCAAATCGGCCGGCCTTTGAAGCGAAGTGGCCGTGCGGAGTACTGCCAGAACGAGAACGTGTAGGCGAGCACCCAGGCGAAGGCGGCCAACGGAATCGTCACGGCGAAATAGACCAGAAATGGAAGGTTCAGGATGACAACGGCCCAGCCAATCATCTTCACTTCGGACGGCTTGATTTTGGCGCCTCCGTAGCCGCCTTTGCGGTCGTTGTCCGCGTCGGTTTCCTGATCAAAAATGTCGTTGATGCCATAAATCAACAGATTGAACGGGAGCGTTACCCAGAGAAGAAAGGGCACTATCTCCCAGGTCCAGAGAAACCCAGCAAGCCACATCGCGACCACGGTGGTCCCCACGGTGTTGATCCACAACACGGGGCGAGAAATCTCAACGAGTCGACGCAACACGCTTTGAGCCTAGCGCTCGCGCATGGTGTGCCCGAAGGAGTCGGTGCTTTCGAGCAGCCGAAACGCAGACAACTCCCGCGGAACGGCACAGAATCTTTTGGTCATGTGCCGAATGGCTGTCAGGAGTGGTCGACCGCGGAGTCCGCAGCGCTGGTGATTCCGGCGAGGTAGCCGAGCCCGACCGCAGTGAGCAGCCCGTTGCCCGAGGCGTAACCCTCCGCGCCGGCGAGACCTGACACACCGGCCGCAACTCCGCCGCCGGCAAAGAGGCCCTTGATGGGGCTGCCGTCGGGGCGAACGACCCGCGCGTGAGCATCCACCTGCACACCACCTTGGGTGTGAAACAGGCCTGGCGAAACCTTTGCCACACAATACGGGGCGTGCAACGGACCGAAACCGAAATTGGTGCGACCGAACTCGTCCGCGGAGTCGCCGGCCGCGGCGCTGGCCGTGCTAGCAAGTGTGTTGTCAAGTGTGTCGCTGTCGCATCCAATGAAGTCTGCAAGCTTGTCGACGTCTGCGACCTCGACAATGAGACCGTCGTTGAAGAGCCGAACGAATCGTGGCTCGTTCTTCAACACGTAGTCACGAATCGTGGTGTCGAAAACGGCGAATGCTGTGTCGCCGTGTTCGAGCAGAATCGAGGCAAAGCCCGAGTAGCCGCGCGATTCGTCTCCGACTCGCCGACCGTCCGCCGTGACAATCACGGCGCCCATCTCAATCGTCGTCCACGACAAGAGCAATCCCAATGCCGGGTTCGCGACGGCGGCGTATCCCTGATAGGCCGACACGTTCGCCAAGGCTGCGCCGAGGTCTTCAGCCCATGACACCGCTTCGCCCGTTGACCCGGGGGCACCAAAGTACTGGGCCTCTGCGATTTCGGGCATCCACCGCTTCAAGAGTTCTTTGTTGTTGCCGTAACCATTTGCGGCGAGGATGACCGACTTCGCCATTACTCGATACGGCTCGCCCGACACGGGCTCAACCCGCACACCCACCACGGCGTCGCCCTCAGTGATCAAGCCGACCACGGGGTGAGACGTGCGGATGCTCACGCCGGCCTTATCGCAGGCCTCGACAAGATCGGCCACAAGAAACTTGCCGTCGCGATCGCCCGGGGCGTGAAGTCGCGCAACGCTGTGGCCCACGTGCTTGTAGTCGGTGATGAGTTGCAGATCGACACCATGGGTATCGACCAGCCAATGAACCAGCTCAACCGACAACTCGGCCATGTTCGTGAGCATGTCTTCTGCCTCGTGCGGACCACTCGCTGCCAACAGATCGGCCACCATAAGTGAGGGGTTGTCCTGGATACCTGCAGCCTTTTGAAAGCGACTACCCGCTGCCGGAATCGAGCCGGTGCTCAACGTAGAGTTTCCGCCTACGTTTGCGAGCTTCTCCAAAAGGAGAACGGTGGCGCCCTTGCCAATTGCGGCGAGCGCAGCAACCATGCCGCAGGCGCCAGCACCCACGACAACGACGTCTACGGACAAGTCTTCTTCTGGCATGTGCGTGTCCTTCTGCTGAGGTGCGTGGCGATTTCTGTGACGACACCCCTAATGATACGGTCGTGCACCACGCCGAGCTACGAGAAGAGAAATCCGACCAAGCGTCGCCCGGTGCGGAACGTCGGAAAGTTCGTTTTGCCACTGAGGCGCTCGACTTCGACCACCGGGACTTCCTCCATGACCGCTGAATTGAGGTAAGCCTGTTTCACGATGTCAAGATCGGCTGTGACGAGCCCTGGCTCTAGCCTCAATTCGCGGCCAAATCGAGCCGAAAATCCTCTGATGCCGTGCAGCGGGTCGGTGACGCGCGGAAGACCGCGCTTGCGACCAAACCGGAGCCAAAGAACGGCACCCGAGAAGAGTCCAAACCACTTGCGATGCCTGAGCACTTGGTCGTCGTCGGCGTTTCTACCCCCAGGCGCCATGCGAGACGCGATGACCAAGTCGGCGCCCGCATCAATACGTTCGACGATGTGAGCCAACGACGCCGTCGGGATTGTTCCCTTCGGATGAAACACGACAAACGCTTTCCCGTCAGCCAAGTCAACGCAATCCATGTACGCGCCGCTATAGCCGGCGTTGGCTTGCGCACACACTCGAACACCGACGCTTTCGAGATACTCTCTCGTGCCATCAGTGCTGGCGGCGTCGATAGCGATGAGGGA
>WLDR01000016.1 GCA_009704705.1 Actinomycetota bacterium
ATGATGTGTTCCCCACCTCGGGGCACGTTGCGGTCACGGGTGCCCTCATCACGAAGCTGATTCCGGCACTCGACCACCTCGCCATCGCCCTCGAAGACAAAGCGGCGCTGTGGGCAACGGCCGTCAAGGCCGGACGCACACACTTGATGGATGCCACGCCCGTCACGCTCGGTCAGGAGTTCGGCGGATACGCGGCTCAAGTTCGTTACGGAATCGAGCGCATTCGGGCCGCCCTCCCGCGGGTGGCCGAGGTGCCCCTGGGCGGCACAGCCGTCGGCACGGGCATCAACACCCCCGCTGGTTTTGCACAGAAAGTGATCACGCTGCTCGCGGCTGAAACCGGGCTGCCCATCACCGAGGCTCGCGACCACTTCGAGGCACAGGCAAACCGCGACGCCCTCGTCGAGGCATCCGGCGCGCTGCGCACGATCGCCGTGTCGTTGACCAAGATTTGCAACGACCTGAGGTGGATGGGCTCCGGCCCCAACACCGGACTCGGTGAGTTGCACATCCCCGACCTTCAACCCGGCTCGTCGATCATGCCCGGCAAGGTGAATCCGGTCATTCCCGAGGCCGTGCTCATGGTCTGTGCGAAGGTCATCGGCAACGATGCCACCGTCGCGTGGGCGGGGGCATCCGGTCTCTTCGAATTGAACGTGGCGATACCGGTGATGGCCAATGCAAACCTCGAGTCGATTCGTTTGCTGGCGAATTCAGCGACCGTGTTGGCCGACAAGACGGTCGTCGGGCTCGAAGCTAACCTCGACCGCGCACGCGCCCAGGCCGAATCGAGCCCGGCCATTGTCACGCCGCTCAACAAGTACATCGGCTATGAAGCGGCTGCCAAGATCGCGAAGCACTCGGTCGCAACCGGCAAGACGATTCGCGAATCCGTGATTGAACTCGGATACGTGGATGGGGACAAACTGACCATGGATCAACTCGACAAGGCGCTCGACGTCATGTCGATGACGCATCCGTAGGGTGAGGCATGAAATCTGTAAAGGACATCGTCAATGGTTTTCGACTCATTGGCGAAGAGAGCACCGATGACGAGGCTGTGGCCGAAGTCATCATGGTGTCGACCGTTGCTACACGGTTAGCCGTGACAAATCGTGCCGTCATCTCGATGCTCCGTGAGAAGGCGAGCCCCGACCTCGATTGGTATCGGGCCGAAGTGCGCACCGAGCTGGCTCAACTTGCCACTGAAAAAACCCAGGATGCCGATTGGCTGAAACACGAAATCAAGATTGCCGCCGGGCGCCCAGGGCGGGCGCGTGACTCACAAGATTTTCGATCGATAGACGTCAAGCCCCTCAAGCGTCGACGCAATGTTTTGCTCGCGGTCGTCGACGCTCTGGGTCGCCTCTCGAAAAATGACTCCTACGTCACACACGAAGCGATTCAGTGTCGTGACCGCACACACGCCGAGGTGAAGGAAGCGATTCAAGTGATTGCCGAGCGTGGCGTGCACCCCGACCCCTATCTCAGTGACGACGAGCGAGAAAAACGCATCGGCGACCTCGGGCGCGATCTCATGAGTGAGGTGTCGCAGCTGGCCAAGGCCACGAAGCAGGCAGCCAAAGACGCCGAGAAGGCCGAAAAGAAGTCAGCGAAGGCCCGTCAGAAGAAGTAGGCGAGTGTGAGCTAGGCCAGCTCGTTGACTTCGAGAAGGTCAGTCACCAGAGCCGCGATGGCCGAGCGCTCGGATCGCGTGAGTGTGACGTGACCAAATAGGGATTGACCCTTCAGGCTCTCGATGACACTTGCGACCCCATCGTGACGACCCACGCGCAGGTTGTCACGCTGAGCCACGTCGTGCGTGAGCACAACGCGCGAGTTTTGCCCGATGCGGCTGAGCACCGTCAACAGCACGTTGCGCTCGAGCGACTGGGCCTCGTCGACGATCACGAATGAGTCGTGAAGCGAACGTCCACGGATGTGCGTCAGCGGGAGCACTTCGAGCATCCCCCGTTCGACAACCTCATCGAGCACGTTGCCCGACACGAGCGCGCCGAGCGTGTCAAAGACGGCCTGACCCCACGGGTTCATCTTCTCGCCCTGGTCGCCGGGAAGATAGCCGAGCTCTTGCCCGCCCACGGCGTAGAGGGGGCGGAACACGACAATCTTCTTGTGCTTCTGGCGCTCGAGAACCATCTCGAGGCCGGCGCACAGCGCGAGAGCCGACTTGCCGGTACCGGCACGCCCGCCGAGCGAGACGATGCCGATGTCTTGGTTGAGCAGCAGGTCAATCGCCAGGCGCTGCTCCGCCGAGCGACCGTGCAGGCCGAATACATCGCGGTCACCGCGAACGAGTGTGAGTTCACCGTTGCCCGAAACACGTGCGAGGGCCGAACCACGATCGGAGTGCACGACCAATCCCGTGTTGAGCGGAACGTCCACAACTGCTCTCGTGCGAAGCTTTTCGTTCTCGTACAGATCTGCCATGTCGTCAGCACCGAGAGTGATTTCTGCGACACCCGTCCAGCCCGAGTCGACAGCGAGTTCGGCGCGGTATTCCTCCGCCGAGAGTCCAATCGACGAGGCCTTGACGCGCATGGGCAGGTCTTTCGAGACAACCGTCACCGAGAGTCCGTCATTCGCGAGGTTCATTGCCACGGCGAGGATGCGCGAGTCATTGTCGCCCAACTGCAAGCCCGACGGCAGCACAGCTTGATTCGAGTGGTTCAGCTCGACTCGAAGCGAACCGCCGTCACCGATCGGAATCGGAAAGTCGAGTCGTTCGTGCTTCACTCGCAGGTCGTCGAGGTGGCGAAGAGCCTGACGAGCGAAGTAGCCGATCTCGGGATCGTGTCGTTTCTTTTCGAGCTCACTAATGACGACCACCGGAATGACAACCGCGTGCTCGGCGAAACGAAAAATCGCCTGCGGGTCAGACAACAAAACCGAGGTATCTAACACGTAGGTACGCTCGGTCTGGCGGGTGGCGGATGAGTTCTGGCGGCCGGAGGAAGAACGAGTCTTCGCGGCACTCTCGCGCGGAGTGGTCATGTCGCCAAACTACGACTGCGCCTCGCTCGTACCGGCAACGACACGCCCACATTTGCGCAACGTTAAGCGTCGATTCAGCCCTACCCGCCGTAGCGCCGCTCGCGCTGTGCGTAGTCACGCAGCGCACGCAAAAAGTCGACCTGGCGCAGGTCGGGATACAGGGCCTCCACGAAATAGAACTCGCTGTGCGCGCTTTGCCACAGCATGAAGTCAGACAGGCGCTGTTCACCGGATGTGCGAATGACGAGGTCGGGGTCGGGCAGTCCGCCGGTGTAGAGGTGATTGCTGATGAGCTCCGGCGTCAGTTTCTCGGCGAGGTCGTGGAGCTTGCCACCCTCAGATTGGTGCTCAGAAATGATGCTGCGCACCGCGTTTGTGATTTCAGCTCGACCGCCATAGCCGATGGCGAGGTTCACGTGGAGTCCGGAGTTCTTCGCTGTGCTCTTCTCGGCCGCCGTGATGCGCTTGAGCAAGCCTGCGGGCAGACCTTCGTCTGTACCCACGTGCATGATCTTCCAATTCGGATACGTCGCGAGGCGTTCGGCCAAATCCCCGATGATGTCGAAGAGCTGATCGAGTTCTTTCGACGGCCGACCGGTGATGTTGTCGGTCGAGAGCAAGTAGAGCGTCACCATGCCGATGCCCAGTTGGTCACACCAGACCAGAAACTCGGGAACCTTGCGCGCGCCCGCACGGTGACCATGCGATTCGCTCTCCATCAACCGTTCGCGCGCCCAGCGTCGATTGCCGTCGACAATCATGCCGATGTGATGGGGCAACACGTCGGGAGTCAAACCCCGACGGAGGCGCTTCTCGTACAGGCGATACAGCAGGCCTGGAGCGCGCAAGTCATCGGTCGTCACCGCACAAGGCTAGTGGACACCTCGGTTCACAGGGACATGCGTACCGTGGCGCACTAGGGTTTGACCATGGACGCCTTGCCACTGCTTGA
Organism: Actinomycetota bacterium; assembly: GCA_009704705.1. Taxonomy (GTDB): domain Bacteria; phylum Actinomycetota; class Actinomycetes; order Actinomycetales; family Microbacteriaceae; genus RFQD01. The sequence continues at coordinate 3,965 of WLDR01000016.1, forward strand.
TGCAACGGAAACACTTACCCCGGATGAACTGAAGCCGACCTGGCGCGGTTGGATTCACGCGGCAACCTTCCCCGTTGCGATTGCCGGTGGCGTCGTGCTGATTGTCTTGGCTGACGGATTGATTGCAAAGCTGGCAGCCGCGGTGTTCATGCTCACCTCGATGCTGCTCTTTGGCAACTCCGCTCTGTATCACCGGTTCAACTGGAAAGACCGAACGCGCATCATCCTGAAGCGCATCGACCACGCCAACATCTTCTTGCTGATCGCCGGCACCTACACGCCGCTCGCCCTGCTCGCCCTGCCGCCAGAGAAGGGGCTTCTGTTGCTCGCCCTCGTGTGGGGTGGAACGATTCTCGGAATCGGTTTCCGTGTGTTCTGGATCAACGCCCCGCGCTGGCTCTACGTCATCTTGTATCTCGCGCTCGGCTGGGCCGCTGTGATGTATCTCGGCGACCTGCTGGCAGCGAACCTCGCCATGATGGTGCTTGTCGTGGTGGGCGGATTGCTCTACACGGTCGGCGCGATTGTCTACGGGCTCAAGAAGCCAAACCCGGTGCCCGGTGTTTTCGGCTTCCACGAGATTTTTCACACGGCGACGGTACTGGCGTTCCTCTGCCACTGGACGGCAATCTTGCTCATCTGCCTGTCGCCGGTTTACAACGCCTAAGCGCGCCGACTCGTTCTGGCCTACTTCTTCTTGGAGCGTGGACCCGGCTTGGACGCACGAGCCGCAGCTTCTTCGGCATCGAGCATCGCCTCAACCTCAGCCCGAATCTTCTGACGACGGATGCGTCGCACCATGTCGAACAGCAACAGAGTCGTGGCAACCGCAACCAAAACAATCGCGGCGAATCCGATCGGACCGGGCGTCACGAGGTCGGGATCGATTGTTTCTGCCAAGAGCACGATGGCAACCCTTCAGTTGGTGCGGATTATCCTGTTACCAAGCGTAACTGTCTTTGAAGGAGTCGAAGGTGTCACAACCCCCCTCCCTCAACGACCGCTATGGCCGGTCGAGGTCCACGGTTCGAGGCAACCGTCTGGCCATGTGGATGTTCGTCGCCTTCGTCATCGTCGCGCTCATCGCATGGCTTCTCTGGGCGAATCCGCTCAAGATCGGCCCGAGCGCGGAGGCCCGTGACATCGGTCACACGGTTGTCGACTCCGGAACCGTCGTCGTCGATTTTTCGGTGACCGTGACGCCAGGTCATGAATTCGCTTGTGCGATTGAAGCGATGAACACGGGTTTTGCAATCGTGGGCTGGAAGGTGTTTACCTACCCGGCATCCGACGAACTCACCCAGACGCTTCAGGAATCAGTGAAAACGACAGAACCAGCGACGACCGGTTTTGTCTCGTCTTGTTGGCTCACCTAGGCTGAAACCTATGTCTGAACAGCCAGCATCCTTCTTGACGCAAGACGCCTTTGACCGTCTCGCTGCCGAACTCGAGGAACTCTCGACTGTCAAGCGTGCGGATATCGTCAAGCGCATCGAGTCCGCGCGCGAAGAAGGCGACCTCAAGGAGAACAGCGGTTATCACGCTGCGAAAGACGAACAGGGTCGCATCGAGGCGCGCATTCGCGAACTCACCGAACGTCTCAAACATGCCGTCGTGAGTGAGGCGCCCCAGAGCTCCGGTGTCGTCGAAGCGGGAACGCTGATTACCGCAATCATCGCCGGTGACGAAGACAAGTTCTTGATTGGCAGTCGCGAGATTGCGGCCGGCACCGACTACAGCGCGTACAGCGAGAGCACCCCGCTTGCTCAGGCCATCGTCGGATTGAAGATCGGGGAATCGACGAGCTACACAGCGCCCAACGGCAAAGAGATCGCCGTCAAGATCGTAAACGTCGAAACGTTCACCGGCTAGCGACTCCTAGATGTCGTCGCTGATGCGAACCTTGTAACCCTCATCGCGCAGCTTCTTGATCACCTCTGCCCGGTGTTCGGGTCCGCGCGTTTCGATGTGAAGTTCGAGTTCAACCTCGCTGATTTCGAACTTGCCGTGTCGCGTGTGCAACACCTCGACAACGTTCGCGTTGGCATCGGCGACGAGCTGGGCAGTTCGGGCGAGCTGACCGGGGCGGTCGGGCAGCGAGATGCGAATCTTCAGGTAGCGCTCGCTCGCCGCGAGTCCGTGCGCAATGATGCGCTGCATGAGAAGTGGGTCAATGTTTCCGCCGGATAGTACGACCACGGTCTTGCCCGTGTTCTTGAGTTTTCCGGCGAGGATTGCCGCCACACCGACCGCGCCGGCCGGCTCGACAACGAGCTTCGCGCGCTCGAGCAGCATGAGCAGTGCCTTCGCCGTGTCGTCCTCGGAGACCGTGATGACCTCGTCGACTGCATCCTTGATGATGCTGAAGTTCAGTTCACCGGGAATGGCGACCGCGATTCCGTCGGCGATGGTGGGATGCACATCCACACGCACTCGCTCTCCCGCGGCCAGCGACGGCGGATACGCTGCGGCGTTCTCCGCCTGAATTCCAATCACCTTGACGGTTCGTCCGTGCGTGGCTGCCTTCTGCTTGATGGCGCTCGCCAGACCTGAAATGAGACCGCCACCACCGATGGGCACGATGACCGTGTCGACGTCGGGAATCGCTTCGATGATTTCAAGACCGAGTGTTCCCTGACCCGTCACCACATCGTGATGATCGAATGGTGGGATGAACGTCGCGCCCGTCTCTTCGACTCGAGCGAGGGCTGCCTTCAATGCCTCGTTGAAGATGCCGCCCTCGAGAACAACCTCGGCCCCGTACTCGCGTGTCGCTTCAAGTTTCGGAAGGGCAACGCCGTATGGCATGAAGATGGTTGCCTTGATGCCGAGTTCGCGGGCCGCCAGAGCGACACCCTGAGCGTGGTTACCGGCGGATGCGGCGATCACACCTTTGGCACGTTCCTCCGGCGTCAAATTCGACATGCGAAAGTACGCGCCGCGAAGCTTGTAGCTGCCGGTGCGCTGCAGATTTTCACACTTAAGAATGACTTCACTGCCGAGCACATTGCTCAAGTAACGCGAGGGCTCCATCGGCGTGACCTGAATGACACGGTTAACGACCTCACGCGCTGCCTCGAATTGGGCAAGGGAAGGACCAGCGAACGTGTGGACAGGCATGAATGCAGTCTAAACGCCACTCACAAATTGACTAGAACTTGCCGCCCATTTCGAGCAGGCGGCGGATGCGCTCGCCAATCGGCGGGTGGGTCGAGAGCAGGCGCGCCGTAAGGCTGGGTCGCTCGGGGTCAGAGATCCACATGTGAGCCATGCTCGTCGACTGGCGTGCCATCGGTCGACCGTATTCGTTGAGTTTGTGCAACGCACTCGCCAACGCTTCGGGGTGACGCGTGGTCAGCGCGCCGGTCGCGTCTGCCAGGTATTCGCGTTGCCGCGAGATGGCCAATTGCACGAACATCGCGAGCAACGGAGCCAGGATGAATGCCAAGAGCCCGAAAATCATCACGATCGGATTGCCGTTTTCCCGGCTCCCGCGAGCGAAGAACGACATACGCAGAAGCATGTCGGCGATGAAGCCGATGGCCACGACGAGGCCGAACACAATCATCGAGACGCGAATGTCGTAGTTGCGAACGTGACCGATTTCGTGCGCCATGACACCTTCGAGTTCGGCGTCGGTCATGATGTCGAGAAGGCCGGTCGTCGCGGCGACGGCTGCGTGCTGAGGGTCACGGCCCGTGGCGAAGGCATTCGGCGCTTCATCGTTGATGATGTAGACCTTGGGCATCGGGTTGCCGGTGGCGATACTGAGGTTTTCCACGATGCGATACAGGCGAGGATTATCCGCCTTCTGTATTTCAACGGCTCCCGACATCGACAGCGCTTGCGAGCTCGCTGCCCAGTACTGAATCAGGGCGTAGAAGGCGGCGATGCCGACAACCCAAAACGTGATGGTCACGTCGCCATAGATATAGGAAGCCAACCACCCGAGACCGCCGATAATCACGACAAAGAAAAGCAGGATGAAGACGGTGTTCCGCTTATTCGCGGCTATCGCTGAGTACATGAACGAATCGTGGCGTTAGAACTGAACGCGCGGGGGTTCCTGCAAGCTCGCGGCGTCTTCAACGTCGAAGAACTGACGTTCTCCGAAACCGAGGTTCTTGGCCCACGCGTTGTTCGGGAAGACCTTGATCTTGGTGTTGAACTCACGCACTCCACCGTTGTAGAAGCGACGTGCCGCCTGAATCTTGTCTTCGGTGTCGACGAGCTCGCCCTGCAACTGCAAGAAGTTCTGACTTGCTTGAAGCTGCGGGTAGGCCTCGGCGACCGCGAAAATGCTCTTGAGTGCAGCCTGCATGTGGTTCTCCGCCACAGCGGCTTCCGCCGGACCTTGCGCCGAAATCGTCTCGGAACGAGCCTTGGTGACGGCCTCGAAGACTGCCTTTTCGTGCGATGCGTATCCCTTAACCGACTCAATCAGGTTCGGAATCAGGTCGGCACGGCGCTTGAGCTGAACAGTGATGTCGCTCCATGCTTCGTCAACACGAACGTTGAGTGTGACGAGGGCGTTGTAGGTCGTCCAGAGATAAATGCCAACGACGACAACGAGTGCGACAAGAATGACAATGAGAAGAATCGGATCCATGCCCCTATCGTACGAGCAAACGCTGACAACAAGCCGAACTTTTGTTGTGCGTGCGTAGACTTCACAGGTGAATCAGCCACGGGCGCACCGCACGCGCATCCACCCCGCGTGGATAGTTGCCGCAGTCGGCCTCATCGCCTTGATGGCTGCGTCGGGTTTTCGGTCAGCGCCTTCGATGCTCATGATTCCGCTCGAGGAAGAGTTCGGATGGTCGCGCACCGGAATGGGCCTCGCGATCGGCGTCAACATTCTGCTTTACGGCGTCATCGCACCATTTGCAGCTGCGCTGATGGAGCGCTTCGGAATCAGAATTGTGACGACCGTCGCACTGGTGCTCATTTCGCTGGGCATGTTCGCGAGCATGTTCGCCGTGACCGAATGGCAACTCGTGCTGACCTGGGGCGTTATCGTCGGCCTCGGCACCGGGTCGATGGCCCTCGTGTTCGTCGGGTCCATCGTCAACCTGTGGTTTCGCAAGCGGCAAGGTCTGGTCTCCGGCATCTTGTCGGCAGGGCAAGCAACCGGCCAACTCGTCTTCTTGCCTCTTGTCTCCAACTTGATTTTGGTTTCAGGATGGCGTGAAGCCACGTTCGTCGTTGCCGCACTCGCACTGCTCGCGGTTCCCATCGTGTACATCTTCTTGTGGAACTCGCCCGCCGAACGCGGACGCCTTCCTTACGGGGAGGCAGGAGAGAATCCCCCGCGCATGACGGCGCAGCAAGCCCGGGCACGTCGCCGGGCATTGGCGAGCGACGGACCCAACGCCGCCGTACGCGCACTGAGCGCGCTGAAAAAAGCAAGCAAAGTGCCCTCGTTCTGGGCGCTCGTTGCGGGTTTTGCGATCTGCGGCATCTCGACCAATGGGCTTGTCGGTGCGCACTTCATTCCCGCCGCCCACGACCACGGCATGAGTCAACCCGTTGCGGCCGCGTTACTGGCCGCGGTCGGCGTATTCGATGTGGTCGGAACGATTCTCTCGGGATGGTTGACCGATCGGGTGAATCCGCGCATCCTGCTGGCCATTTACTACGCCGGGCGAGGCCTGTCACTCTTGGCGCTCCCCGCACTGCTTTCAGCGACACCCGGTCCGCCGCTCATTCTGTTCATCGTGTTCTACGGGCTGGACTGGGTGGCGACGGTTCCGCCGACCATGGCGATTTGTCGTGAGGTCTTCGGCGCCAAGGACGGAACCATCGTTTTTGGTTGGGTCTTCACCGCTCACCAGGTCGGCGCATCGATCGCCGCCGTTCTCGCCGGAGTCGTGCGCGACCAAACGGGCGAATACACACTCGCGTGGTTGTCGGCTGCCGTGTTGTGCGCCGTCGCTGCCGCTGTGAGTCTGTCGATTAAGAAGGTTAAGACAGAACCCGCAGAGCCGGTTCGTCAGACCTAGGTCAGCGGCCTGATGAGCCGGTGGCCAATCTTTGCTTTGTGCTCCGCGGCCCATATGGCGATGTACAAGTCGACCGACTCCAACAAGCGTTGCGGGTCGCGACCGGTGAGCGCGCGAATGCGTTCGAGTCGATTTCGCACGGTGTTGACGTGAACACCGAGGGCATCTCCCGTCGCCATGATGTTTTGGTTGAGGTGAAGGTACGTTCGCAGTGTTTCGAGTAGGCCACCCCGGCCGCTGTCGTCTGCAGCCTCAATGGGAGCAAGAAGCTGCTCGATAAAGGTGGAGAGCTGCTCGAACGGGACTTGCTCGAGCAGAGCATCCACCGACACAATCTCGGTCGGCCCAGCAACACCGCCCTTGCTGCGGGCGAGTTTGAACGCCGAACGAGATTCGGTCAGGCCCCGGCGGAGCGTCGTCAAAGAAACGAGCGAGCTGTAACCGCACACCAGTCCCATGCTGGAAATGGAATCGACGGGCTCGTCGCCGGAAATGACAATTGTGTCTCGAGCTGTGACTCCAATAAGTGCATTGGGCCACATCTTGGCGATGCTACTTTCGCTCCCGCGCGGCCAACGAGACACCCGCAAGTTTGCCGTGTCAAGAGAAAGTGCATCAAAGTCGGGCGCGGCTGCGGCCGGATGCGCGAGCCCCTTCTCGATCAAATCGATGAGTTGTCCGACCTGTTGCAACTTTTCATTGTGTGCGCGATCTGTTTCGCGGCGAGAGAACTCGACAAGACTTCCGAGTTGCTCGAGAAACTCGGCCGAAGGTACTTTGCCTCCCGCGTTCGTTGCTGACTCGGCAGGCGCGTTCGTACCGATTGTCATGCGGCCCGACGCGGGTGCGCCGACAACAATCTCGCGTGAGAGTGACGTGCTCGCCAAATCGATGAGGTCTTTCTCGCTCGCGCCGGCTCGGGCTAGAGAAAACAATTGCGAGAGCAACGCCGTTTCTTGTCGTCGAACCTCGCTTTCGCGTTCAGTGCGTTTTTTGAGCAGAGCATCATTGACAGCCAAGAACGGAACACCGTGAGGAACAAGCAGAAGTGGAATGTTGCTCCCGGCACACGCTTCGATGAGAGCCCGAGGTGGTTCGAGGTGCACCTCACCGAGCCCCAGCGCGATGGCGGATGCTCCGGCGTTTGTGACGGCTTCAACGAAACGACGTGCTTCTCGCGACTCAACGAGAGAGCTACCCAGTGTGCACACCAACTCGTATTGCCGAAGATGCGGTCTCGGATCAATCTGTTCGGTCGCGTGAACCCACGAAACGGGCACCGCCGCCGCGCCTTCGGGCAATAGGGCGGCCTCTATCGCCAGATCAGGAGCGGAAAGCAGGTCACCTATCGTGACGAGAAGATCGGAGTCGAGCACGTCGGTCTGCATGGCGCAATTGTAGCTTTCTACAACCCTTAGCGTCACTTTTGTGAAATTTGCCACGAAATCTCGCCAATTCGTTGTGAAAGCGAATAATGGGGTTGCACATTTTCACCCCTACTTCAAGAGGAGCGCGTTTTGTCCAACTCATCTGCAACGACGCAGAGCCAAACCCTGAAACGAGATTTCTCGTTCGGATCGGCCTTTGCGTTCGCTTTCGCATTCATCTCGCCCATCGTGGCCCTGTACGGAATTTACGGTCTCGCGATTTCCACCGCTGGTCCGTCATTCTGGTGGGGCTTCCTCATCGTGTTCGGCGGCCAGTTGCTCGTCGCACTCGTATTCGCAATGCTCGTTTCGCGATGGCCCCTGGAAGGGTCCATTTATCAGTGGACAGCCGGCCTCGCCGGGCGCGGTACCGCGTGGTTCGCTGGTTGGGTCTACATCTGGACTCTGATCATCGCCATGGCGACCGTTGCACTCGGCGCAGCCGGGTTCATCGCCAATCTGCTCGGCATGACCGAACCCAGCGGCACCGACAAGGCCCTGATTGCATTCGTCGTGCTCGTTGTGGGGACGGTAATCAACCTGGCCGGTCGCGGAATCCTCAAGGGATTCATGTACGCGAGCATCGTCGCTGAGGTTATTGGCTCGATTGGTCTCGGCATCTGGTTGCTCGCAACATCTCGCGTGCAGGACTTCTCCGTGCTGTTCGACGGTGGCGCCAGCATTGATGTTGCTGACGGATACTTCAGCCTGACCGGTTCGTTCCTCGTCGCCATGGTCTTCATCGGCTTCTCGTTCGTCGGATTCGAAAGTGCTGGATCCATTGCCGAAGAGGTGCGCGAGCCAAAGAAGAACCTGCCCAAGGCAGTGCTCTTCTCGATCACGTTCATCGCGATTGTCGTCATGTTCTCGAGCCTCGCGATCATTTTGGCCACGCCAACCAACGCCGCTGACCTCCCCGGTTACGACGTTGACCCCGTCTACACGGTCTTGACGGCTGCTCTCGGTCAGGGTGTCGCACTGCCGGTTCAGGCTCTCTTTGCTATCGGCTTCATCGCGAGCTTCTTGGCACTGCAGACGTCTGCATCGCGCATGATTTGGGCTCTTGCCCGAGACAACGCGTTGCCGTTCTCGGCCTCGCTGGCCAAGTTGAGCAAGAACCAGCGTCAGCCCGTCGTGCCCATTCTGATCACCACGGTTATCGGAACAGCCTTGTTCCTGTTGAGCAACGTTGCGACGGACCTCTACATCCTGATGGTCAACTTCACATCCGGTGGCTTCTACCTGAGCTTCCTGTTCCCGGTCTTGGCATTTGTCATCGCTGTGTTCGGTGGCAAGTGGAAGTCCGGTCCGTTCTCGCTCGGCAAGGCATCCGGCTTCGTCGGAGTTCTTGCGCTGGTGTGGATCATCTTCGAACTGCTCAACATCGCGTGGCCGCGTCCGTTCTGGGGCAACCCATGGCTTGACTGGTCTGTCGTTGTTGGCGCTGTCGGTATTGGCATCGTCGGCGTGATCATTTACCTGAGCCGTCGTTCACGAATCCTGAGCGCCAAGTCGGCAGTCGACAAGCTCGACGCGGCTGACTCGAAGTAACAGAAGGACGAGTCATCAAAAAAGTAGTTCTCGTAACCGGCTCTGCTGGTGGCATGGGAATTGCCATCGCCCAGCGACTGACTGCCTCCGGCATGTCAGTCGCTGGGCTGGACCGGTCGCCGTCTGCCGCATGTGAAATCTCATTCGTCGGCGATGTCACGTCGGCCGACGATGTCATTCATGCGGTGACGGAGACCGAAAAAACACTGGGACCGATTTATGCGGTAGTCAGCGGAGCCGGTCACTATGAAAGCGTTCCCTTCACTGACGTGACAGACGAGCAAGCGCAACGCATGCTGCGCGTTCACCTCGGCGGATTTTTTGCCTGCGCTCAGGCGGTCTTGCCTGGGATGATCGCGCGCAAAGAGGGCAGCCTTATCGCGATCACCAGCGAGCTGGCCGTCGGAGGTGGCGACCGCGACTCGCACTACGCGGCAGCAAAGGGTGCCGTGCTCGGCGTAGTTCGTAGCCTGGCGACCGAACTCGCACCCACGGGAGTTCGAGTGAACTCTGTTGCACCCGGACCGACCAACACACCACTTCTGGCGCCCGACTCCCCGTGGCGTGCACCCGAATACCTTGCGACTCTTCCGACCGGAGATCTTGCCCAACCCCTCGATGTTGCTCTCTGTGTTGAGTACCTCATTTCCGGAGCGCAGTTCATGACCGGCGAAGTGCTCAATCCAAACTCGGGAGCGGTGATCTGACGATGGACACGTACGCGGGCTCGCTATCGGGAAAGACCGTTCTCGTCACCGGTGCAACGGGCGGAATCGGGCTGGCACACACAGCCGAATTTCGACGTGCCGGAGCTGACGTTTTTGCCCACGCCCGCAAGAAGTCCGATGAATTGACTGAACTTGAACAGGCCACCGGTGCTCGCGGCATCGTCGGCGACCTCGGCACGCCCGAAGCCTGCCGTCAACTGGTGCGTGACGTCGTTGCCGCCAGCGGCAAGCTCGATGTGCTCGTGGCTAATCACGCCACCATGACGATGGCGCCACTCGTCGAAGCCGACGCCTCGGACTGGTGGCGGGTCGTCGATACGAATCTGCTCGGCACCTACGCGATGGTGCAAGAGGCCGTGCGCGTCATGCGAGAGCAGGGCACGGGAGGAAGAATCGTCGTCATAGTCAGCGAGTGGGGCGTGATCGGATGGCCAGACGCAACCGCCTACGCGGCCTCAAAATCGGGGCTCATCAGTCTGGTGAAGTGTCTCGGGCGAGAACTCGCCCCCGAGGGCATCCTCGTCAATGCGATCGCCCCCGGAGTGATTGATACTCCTCAACTGAACGTTGACGCTGTGGCGGCCGGAGTTTCACTCGCCGAAATGCATGCGATTTACGCGGCTGACATTCCACTCGGACGCATCGGCCATCCGGAAGAAATTGCCGAGGCCGCCGTTTTTCTTGCCCAACCTGACTTGAAGGCAATGGCCGGGCAAGTTGTGCAGGTCAACGGCGGGTCAACCCGCACCCGAGCTTGAGCATCCACAGCCCCATTTTGAAAGGACACACCCACATGGACCCCGTGATTCCTCCCATCGACGGTCAGGTCTCACCTCGCTATGCGGGTTTCACGACGTTCGCACGGCTGCCCCGCATCACTGACGTTCCCCGTCACGATGTCGCCGTCGTCGGTGTTCCTTTTGACTCCGGCGTGACGTTCAGGCCCGGCGCACGATTTGGCCCAAGTGCCATTCGTGAGGCGTCGCGTCTGCTTCGCCCCTACAACCCGGCGCTCGACGTGATGCCGTTTCACGAGTGCCAGGTTGTTGACGCGGGAGACATCAACTGCAATCCGTTCAATATCACCACCGCGCTGCAAGAAATTGAAGCCGGGGTGAGCGAACTCATCGTCGACGGCAAGCCAGTTGTTCTTCTCGGCGGCGACCACACCATTGCTCTTGCGTCACTGCGCGCAATCAACAAAGTGCACGGTCCCGTGGCCCTCGTGCACTTCGACGCTCACCTCGACACATGGGGTCCGTATTTCAATACGCCAGTGACGCATGGGACGCCTTTCCGGGTCGCCATCGAAGAAGGTCTTTTGCTGAAGGAACACTCGGTGCACGTCGGCATTCGCGGCTCCCTCTATGCGGCGTCCGACCTCACCGATGATGAGGAACTCGGATTCACGATTGTGCACGCGCGCGAATTCCACACGACTCCGTTTCTCGACATCATCGAGCGCATCAATCGTCGTGTCGGGGATGCCCCGCTCTACATCTCGATCGACATCGACGTGCTCGATCCGGCACACGCTCCGGGAACGGGAACCCCCGAGGCTGGCGGGTTGACCAGTCGCGAACTCTTGGAACTGCTTCGTGCACTCAGCACTCGTAAGCTTGTTGGCGCGGACGTGGTCGAAGTTGCCCCGGCATATGACCACGCGAGCATCACCGCTGTGGCGGCAGCACATTGCGCATATGACCTGGTTTCCATCATGAGTAGGCAACGAACACAATGACGAACGAATCTTCGGCAATCGCGCTCCCGGGCGGAGCGAAGATGGCCGCGTCGTTCACATTCGATGTCGACGGCGAATCGGCGGCAATCGCCGCGGATGCCGGTCTCGCGACGAGCATGAGCGCGATGAGCCATCAGGCGTATGGCCCACTCGTTGGCGTTCACAGAATCCTCGACATTCTCGAGGGGCACCGCATGAAGTCGACATTCTTTGTTCCCGGATACACCGCAGACCGGTACCCACATGTCGTCAAGGACATCGTTGCGGCAGGGCACGAAATCGCCCACCACGGTTACCACCACGTTCAGCCGACGGGATTGTCTGAAGCTCAGCAGATTGAACAGATTGATCGCGGTTGCGACGTGCTCGAAAAGCTCAGTGGCTCGCGGCCGATCGGATACCGAGCTCCCATGTGGGACCTCTCGTGGCAGATGCCCCGCTTGCTGGCCGAACGCGGATTTCTGTACGACTCGAGCCTGATGGACGCCGATGCGCCCTACCGACTTCTGGCCGATCCTGACGCCGACGCCTCGGCCACAGCCTCAGCTGAATCCATCATCGAGATTCCGATTCAGTGGGCGCTAGATGACTGGGAGCAGTATTGCTTCGTGCCGGGGCTCACCGAACTCGGACCGATCCAAACACCGCGGAATGCCGTCGAGCTGTGGCGCAGTGAACTTGATGGAATGCGCACCTACGGCGGATGTTGGGTGCTGACGAATCACCCGTTCTTGTCGGGTCGCCCGGGTCGCGCCGCCGCGCTCAACGACCTCATCGGCGAGGTCGTTGCGATGCCCGATGTGTGGACCGCATGCCTGTCTGACATCGCGCAGCATTTCGCTGCGCATCCACTGACGGCCAGAACTGTCGAACCTATCCGCCAGCCCGGCGTTCCTTCTTAATTAGTCTTTTCACAACACCCACGAAACCCGTAAGGATCACCATGTCAGCTCTGCCCATCGTCGGACACTGGATTGACAATGCCGAGCACGTTTCGACGTCGGGCCGCACGGCTCCGGTCTTCGACCCCGCTCTCGGTGTCGCTACCAAAGAGGTCGCGCTGGCAAACGAAGCGGAAATCGCCGCGGCCATCGCATCAGCCAAGAAAGCTTTTCCTGCGTGGCGCAATGAATCGCTCGCCAAGAGGCAAGCAATCATCTTCAACTTTCGTGAGCTGCTGAACGCTCGCAAGGGCGAGTTGGCCGAGATCATCACGGCCGAGCACGGCAAGGTGCTCTCCGATGCACTCGGTGAGATCACCCGTGGCCAGGAGGTCGTCGAGTTCGCGTGTGGCATCAACCAAATGCTCAAGGGCGACTACACCGAGAACGCCTCGACTGGCGTTGACGTGTACTCCATTCGCCAGCCACTCGGAGTCGTGGGCATCATCAGCCCATTCAACTTTCCCGCGATGGTGCCGATGTGGTTCTTCCCCGTTGCGATTGCAGCTGGAAACACCGTCGTGCTGAAGCCCTCGGAGAAAGACCCGTCGGCAGCCATCTGGATCGCGAAGCTGTTCAAAGAAGCAGGCCTGCCCGACGGTGTTCTCAACGTGCTCAATGGTGACAAGCTCGCCGTCGACGGTCTGCTCGAAAGCCCGGATGTTCAATCAATCTCGTTCGTGGGCTCGACGCCCATCGCGCAGTACGTCTACGAGCAGGGCGCGAAGCACGGTAAGCGTGTGCAAGCACTTGGTGGCGCCAAGAACCACATGCTCGTTCTGCCCGATGCCGACCTCGACCTCGTCGCCGACTCCGCTATCAATGCCGGCTTCGGCTCGGCCGGCGAGCGTTGCATGGCCATCTCGGTGGTCGTCGCCGTCGAACCAGTGGCGGATGCCCTCATCGCGAAAATCGTTGACCGCATG
>WLDR01000160.1 GCA_009704705.1 Actinomycetota bacterium
CACGCTCCGTGCGGTCCGCGCGCATGATCGACCGAATGATGAGCCAAAACAACACGGCGAGAATCGCTGTCGGCGTGACCGACCAGAGTGCGTTGACCCACCAGTTCTCCATGAGGTCAGCCTAGTCGCGTAACGAATTGCGATTCTGAACGCCGGTTCGTCGCCCGAACACCCGCTCTGTGAAGAGAGTTACTTGACCAACGGGAACAAAATTGTCTCTCGGATACCGAGCCCCGTGATGGCCATCAAGAGCCGGTCAATTCCCATGCCCATGCCACCCGTGGGAGGCATGCCGTGTTCGAGAGCTCGCAAGAACTCTTCGTCGAGGCGCATCGCTTCAAGGTCTCCCTTGGCCCCGAGCTGCGCCTGTTGAATAAAGCGCTCGCGCTGAATCACCGGGTCAACCAACTCGGAATAACCGGTCGCCAACTCGAAGCCGCGAACATAGAGGTCCCACTTTTCAACAACACCCGAAATCGAACGGTGCTCTCGAACCAGTGGGCTGGTTTCAACCGGGAAATCCATGACAAACGTGGGACGAACAAGGTCGCCCTTCACGAAGTGCTCCCACAGCTCTTCAACGAGCTTGCCGTGGTTCGCGTGAGGAACCTCAACGCCCACCTTGTCGGCAAGCTTCTGCAGGTCATCCACGCTCAGTTCGGGCGTGACCTCCACCCCCGCTGCGAGAGAAAGCGAGTGGTACATGCTGATGCGGTCCCATTCACCGCCCAGGTCGTACTCGGTTCCATCGGCCCAGGTGACAACGTGGCTGCCGGCAACAGCGTGCGCCGCATTCTGAATGAGCGACTGAGTGAGCTCAGCGATCGACGTGTAGTCACCGTAGGCCTCATACGCTTCGAGCATGGCGAACTCGGGGCTGTGCGTTGTGTCGGCGCCCTCGTTGCGAAAGTTGCGGTTGATTTCATAGATGCGCTCAATGCCGCCGACCACTCCGCGCTTGAGATAGAGCTCCGGCGCGATGCGCAAGAAGAGTTCCATATCGAACGCGTTCGAGTGTGTGACAAACGGGCGAGCGGATGCTCCGCCGTGCATCACCTGAAGCATGGGTGTCTCGACCTCGACATAGTCGCGGCTCGTGAACGTGGAACGCAACGACTGCATCACCTTTGCCCGCGCGAGCACTGTGGTGCGGGCTTGTTCGCGCACGATGAGGTCGAGGTAGCGGCTGCGAACACGGGTTTCTTCGTTGAGTTCGTTGTGCAGGTTCGGCAAGGGCAATAACGCCTTGGCGGCGATTTTCCATTCGGCCACCATGATTGACAACTCGCCTCGACGACTTGAAATCACTTCCCCGCGAACAAACAGGTGATCACCCAGATCGACAAGCTCTTTGTAGAGGTCAAGTGATTCCTCACCAACGTGATCGAGCGACAACATCGCCTGCACGCGGCTACCGTCACCCGATTGAAGCGTTGCAAAACACAGCTTTCCGGTGTTGCGCGCAAAGACAACTCGCCCCGCAATACCGACCGTCACGCCCGTTGTGGCATCAGCTTCAAGCCCGCCGAATCGGCTCCGAACATCGGCGATTGTGTCGGTGACATCGACGGCAACGGGGTATGCCTCAAGCCCGAGTTCGTTGAGCTTGTCGCGCTTTGCGAGTCGAACGGCCTTCTGTTCAGAAACCTCGTCGGCGGTCAGTTCGGTCGATGACGACTCAGGCGCGGACTGCTCACTCATGGGCTCAAGTCTACTTAGGCGCGAATTGCACTCACGTTTCAGGCCTACGTGGTGACGTCGACGGTGTCGAGCAGTCGTGTCGTACCAACCAGCGCCGCAACGATGTAGGTGAGCGTGGTGCCCGGCGCGACCCGGTCCACGCCGCGGTCAACCGGGGCAACCGACCGAAATGTCGACGCATCTACGGCATCAACATACGAGATGTTCACTTCTGGTTCGGCCTCGATGAGCGCGCGCATCTGGGCCAGGGCTGTTGTCGGGTCCGTCGACGCAAGCCGAAGTGCGCGACTGAGAACGAGCGCGTGCGACCTTTCTTCGGCAGAGAGGTAACGGTTACGGCTCGACATGGCGAGCCCGTCAGCTTCTCGAACGGTGGGGACCACCTCAAGTGACACGGTGTCAAAGTGTTCGTCAATCAAGTGTCGAACGAGAAACACCTGCTGGGCATCCTTCTGGCCAAAGACGGCTACATCAGGCTTCACCATGTCGAGCAGTCGGGCGACCACCGTGAGCATGCCATCGAAATGCCCGGGACGAGAAACGCCCTCGAAGGTTTCGCCGACCGGTCCGGCCGCATACTGCGGGACTCCGCGCGGGTCGCCGTCGGGGTAAACATCTGAGATGGCAGGAGCAAAGACGGCATCAGCCACATCGCGGAGTGCCGCCACGTCAGCATCGAGAGTTCGGGGGTAGCTGTCGAAATCTTCACCCGCGCTGAACTGCAACGGGTTGACGAAAATCGAGACGATTACCCGGTCGGCTAGGTCTCGGGCGCGACGCACCAGCGCCAGGTGCCCGGCGTGAAGAGCGCCCATCGTGGGCACGAACGCGACGGTTCCGGGTTCGCCCGCATGCCACGAATCGAGGTCGATTTGCGTGTGCAGAACCTGAAGGCATGCGGTGTCAGACATCGACGTCGCCAGCTTTGAAGTTCGTCATGAGTGCGTTGTCAATGGTCGAGCGGATGACCGGACCCAACACGCGTGACGGATCCTCCACTCCCGCTTGCTCGAGAAGTGCACGCGCTTGGTTCACAATCGCCAGTGAAAACGTGCTCGCCGTCACAACGGCTTCGGCGTACCGTTCCCGATCTTCGTCAGCAATGACAACGGGCTCCGCTCCCATCTCAACCACGAGGGCTTGCCCAATGGGCAGCACCGGGCTTGGTGCCGTGACGGCCATGCAACACTCGGCAAGCCGCGCCACGTCGACGCTCGTGCCCGTGAACGACATGGCTGGGTGAATGGCTATTGGTATGGCCCCCATGCTGCGGGCCGGCGAGAGAACATCGAGCCCGAATTGGGGCGACGTGTGCACGACAATCTGCCCCGCCTGCCACGCCCCTGCCTCGGCGAGTCCGGCAACGAGGTCTGCGAGTTGATCATCTGGAACTGCGAGCAACACGAGTTCGCTTCGTTCGATGATGTGCGTCACGTCGAGAATCGGCACACCGGGCAACAGGGTCTCGGCCCGGTCGCGCGATTGCTGAGAGACGGCCGAAATACCCACGATTGCATGCCCGGCTCCCGCGAGTGCCTGGCCCAAGACCGGCCCGACTCGTCCGGCGCCGACGATACCGACCCCGAGTCGCCCGTCACGCGGCGGGTTCATGACCTGGTTCCCTTCGGCCGACGCCTTTGTTGGAGTCGGCGTCGGGATCGTCTGGCGGGAGCACGCACATCCACTCAGCAATCAAACCGGCGACGACGAGCACAAGCGAACACACAACAAGACCGATTGCCGGCGTGAGAAGTCCCCAGGCGGGCAAAACCGGCCGGCCCAGCAAAAAGAGCACGATTCCAGAGCCGGCACCGAGCAGAATTGCCCCGGTCAAGGCAGAAGCCTTAGCCAACACGGCAACGCG
>WLDR01000161.1 GCA_009704705.1 Actinomycetota bacterium
GGGGCGTCCTTTGGCCAACTTGAAGCCGAGCTGCGACGCTTGCTTCACAAGGCGACTACTTCATGACGGGCACGAAGCCGTCACCCACTGGGCCCAACCGGACATCCGCTGTGGCTCTGGTGGGCAAAACGCTGGCGCTTGTTCCCCGGAACGTTGGGGTGATTGTGCTGCGAACCTACCGCGCCATCGTCTCGCCCCTATATGGCGACGTCTGCCGCTACTACCCGAGTTGCTCGCACTACTCCCTCCAGGCAGTGCAAGCCCACGGCTTAGTTAAGGGTTCTTGGCTTACGGCGCGTAGGCTTATCCGGTGTCACCCGTGGGCGCGTGGAGGGATAGATGATATTCCGCCGGGCACGCGCACGGACATCCACCTCACCGCATTTGGCTTCGTGGCGCCGAATCGACAAACAACCAATTGACAGGAAAGGGCGCGGCTCTCCCCCATGGACATTTTCGCCATCATTCTTTGGCCCATCAAGTGGCTCGTAGAACTCGTGCTCGTGGCGTTTCACTGGTTGTGGACGACAATTGGCATGGACCCGAACGCTGGAGCCACCTGGGTGCTCTCAATTGTTGGTCTCGTGATTGTGGTTCGAGCAGCCCTGATTCCGGTGTTCGTGCGGCAGATCAAGAGCCAGCGCAAGATGCTGGAAATCGCCCCGGAGCTCAAAAAGATCCAAGACAAGTACAAAGGAAAGCGCGACCAGTACTCGCGAGAAAACATGTCTCGCGAGACGATGGCTCTATACGGCAAGCACGGCACCAATCCGCTGAGTTCGTGCCTGCCGATTTTGCTGCAGATGCCCATTTTCTTCGCCCTCTTCTCGGTCTTGAACGACGCCCAAAAGGGTGCGGCTGGCGTTGGCCCGCTCGATGCCAAGTTGGCGCTGTCGTTTGCTGACGCGAGCATTTTTGGTGTGGCGCCCTTACACGCGAGCTTTCAGGGCGCATTGAACTCAGACCCAGTCAATGTCACCGTGATGATCATCGCAGCCGTGATGGTGGTCTTGATGACCGCGTCTCAGTTCATCACCCAGCTTCAGATCATGTCGAAGAACATGTCGGAAGAGACGAAGGCATCGCCCCAGTTCCGTCAGCAGAAGATTCTGCTGTACATCCTTCCTCTCGTGTTCGCCGTCTCTGGCTTCGCATTCCCGCTCGGCGTCATGACGTACTGGCTCGTCTCGAACTTCTGGACCATGGGCCAGCAGTTCGTCGTGATTCGCAATATGCCGACCCCGGGTAGCCAGGCAGCGAAGGCTCGAGAAGAGCGCCTCGCTCGCCGCGGCAAGGCCACGCCCGAAGCCGAAGCAAAGGACGCCGCCCCCGAGCCACAGCAACCGCAGCGCCAACAGCCGATGAGCAAGGCGCGGAAGAAGAAGCAGAACGGAAAGAAGGGCCAGAAATGACCGACGCCCCCTCGGCACCCAACCTGTCGTCGCTCGAGCAGGAAGGAGAGGTCGCGGCCGACTACATCGAGGAACTGCTGGACGTGTGCGACCTCGACGGCGACCTCGTCATCGACGCGCGCAACGGACGCGCCTACGTCACGGTCACGTCGAACCAACCGTCCGACCTTTCCGGGTTGTCTTCAGCCGACGTCGTGGCAGCCCTCCAAGACCTCACACGCATCGCGGTGCAGAACCAGACCGGGGAGTTCTCTCGACTGATCTTGGACATTGGCGGATCTCGAGAAGAACGCGCTCGAAGCCTGGAAGCTCTCGTCGACGCTGCGATTGCGCGACTGGAGGGCGGGGCGACCGCCGCGGCCTTGCCACACATGAGTTCTTATGAGCGCAAGTTGGTTCACGACTTGGTCGCGGAGCGCGGGTACACCTCGGAATCACAGGGCGAGGGACGCGACCGCCACACGGTCATCACCGGCCGCGCATAACCACCGTTTCACGTGAAACATCGATGAACGAGGTCGAGGCAGAGCCGACCTTCGCGGGCCGCGTCTTTGGGGATCGAATTGACGTCGTTCGCGCCTTCACCAACAACTTGGCCGCACGTGGCGAGGAACTCGGCTTGATCGGGCCACTTGAGCTTGCGCGACTCTGGACGCGGCACGTCGCCAATTGCGGACTCGTCGCGCCCCTACTCGTTCGTGGCGCACGAGTCGGCGACGTCGGGTCGGGAGCGGGACTCCCCGGACTTGTTTTGGCGATTGCCCGGCCGGATGTGCACCTCACGCTGATTGAACCCATGGAACGTCGTGTGCAGTGGCTCGAAACCCAGGTAGCGGCCCTCGAACTTTCCAACGTCGACGTCGTTCGGGCACGGGCTGAAGACTGTGCGGGCATGTCACTAGACCAGGTCACTGCTCGAGCGGTGAGCGCCCTGCGAAATCTCATCCCCATCACTGCGCCCGCGGTTCGCCCGGGCGGTGAACTTATCTTGATGAAGGGCGCAGGCGCAGGCGCGGAGCTCGCCGCCGCCGCAAAGCAAGTCTCCAAGTTCAAACTTCGAGACGTTGAAGTCATTGAGCTCGGCGGCGGAGACCTCGGGGAGCCGACGTGGGTGGTTCGGGCTAAAGTGGATGGGTCACCACGCTAGGAGCCCGTTTCACGTGAAACATTTCGACCCCGACTCGTCGCCCTCACCGGCTGTCGATACGCCACTGGCAGCAGAAGTGCTCGATCTCACGCGGCGCCGGCGAATTCTGGATGCCCCCGCGCCTCCACTTCCCGGGGCGACGCGCGTGTTCACCGTCTCCAATCAAAAGGGAGGCGTTGGTAAGACGACCTCGGCCGTAAATCTGGCGGCAGCGTTCGCGCGTTTGGGCGCGCGCGTGCTTGTCATTGATCTGGATCCGCAGGGGAACGCATCCACCGCGCTGTCCATTCCGCATAGTCATGACGTGCCGGGGATTTACGACGTTCTCGTGAATGACGTTCCCTTGTCGCAGGTGGTTCAGCGTTCACCCGAGGTGGGGGAGCTGTACTGCGTTCCGTCGAACATCCATCTCGCCGGCGCTGAAATCGAACTTGTTGCCGACCCGGAGTCGCGCTTTCGCCTGAAGGCGGCAGTGAATGAGTTCCTCGCCGGCTCGCCGGCACCGTTTCACTACGTCTTCATTGACTGCCCGCCGTCGCTGGGTCTCTTGACGGTCAACGCACTCGTTGCGGCGCGGGAGGTGTTCATCCCGATTCAATGTGAGTACTACGCACTCGAAGGTGTCACGCAGCTTGAGGACACAATCAACCGAATTGGCGCGGCGCTGAATCCCGACTTACGACTGACGACGATTTTGCTGACGATGTTCGACGGGCGCACCCGGCTGGCCCAAGAAGTCGCCGAGAATGTGCGCACGCATTTTCCGGCCCAGACGCTGGGCACGATCATTCCGCGCACGGTTCGTGTCTCTGAGGCTCCGAGTTATGGACAGACGATTTTGACGTACGACCCACAATCAATCGGGGCTGTGTCGTACCTCGAGGCGGCTCACGAAATGGCAAATCGCCATGCGGCAACGACCGGGAGGTCCTAATGGCAACCAAACGAACTGGGCTGGGTCGAGGA
>WLDR01000162.1 GCA_009704705.1 Actinomycetota bacterium
AGTGCTCGCGTTCGCCGACTCGGGTAGTGCGCGGCTGCTCGCACTCGACGGAGACTCCGAGCGCATTGATGAGCTGACCGTTCTTGCGGGCGCGGATGCCCTCGAGGTTAAGAACCTTGGCGCGGCCCTGACTGCGGTGCGCGAGGGATCGGCACTCGAACTCAGCGCATCCGTTACCGCTGAACTCGCTGGGCTTTCGATGCCTGATTCATCGCTTCACGTTCGCGTGACTGCACTCGACGAACCAACCCTGCACGGGTACGACGCCGTCGAATTCTTGCTCAAGCCTCATGCCGGCTCAGACCCGCGCCCGATTGCGAAGGGCGCGTCGGGTGGTGAGCTTTCGCGCGTCATGCTCGCACTCGAAGTGGTCGTCGCCGAACGCGACCGCGTTCCCACCTACGTTTTTGACGAAGTTGACTCGGGTGTTGGCGGCGCTGCGGCCATTGAAATCGGTCGTCGCCTCGCGCGTCTAGCCCAAAACGCACAGGTCATTGTTGTCACTCACCTCGCGCAGGTCGCCGCATTTGCAACGAATCACCTGCGGGTTGAGAAGAACACCGACGGTGACGTCACGGTCAGCTCGGTCGTCAAGCTCGAGGGTGAAGAGCGCATCGCCGAGATGGCACGACTGCTTTCGGGATTACCCGATTCCGACACGGGCCTCGAACACGCCAGAGAGCTCGTTCAGCTTGCTTCGCTGATAGAGTGAAATCCCGTGGTGGACTCTTCGGGAAGCAAAGTGACAAAGCACATTTTTGTGACCGGAGGTGTGGTCAGCTCCCTCGGTAAGGGTCTCACCGCAGCCAGTCTGGGCAATCTTCTTACCGCACGTGGTCTTCGCGTTGTGATGCAGAAACTCGACCCGTACCTCAACGTCGACCCCGGCACGATGAACCCGTTCCAACACGGTGAAGTCTTCGTCACCGATGACGGCGCCGAGACCGACCTCGACATCGGGCATTACGAACGATTTCTCGACATCAACTTGAGTCAGGCCGCCAACGTCACCACCGGCCAGATCTACTCGCAGGTCATCGCCAAAGAACGACGCGGTGAGTACTTGGGCGACACCGTGCAGGTAATCCCGCACATCACGGACGAAATCAAGCGACGCATGCGCCTGCAGGCCGAAGACAACCCGCAGCCCGACGTGATCATCACCGAAATCGGTGGAACCGTCGGTGACATCGAAAGCCAGCCGTTCATCGAATCGGCTCGCCAGGTTCGCCACGAGCTCGGGCGCAAGAACGTGTTCTTCGTGCACGTGTCGCTTGTGCCGTTCATGGGTGCATCGGGCGAGCAGAAAACCAAGCCCACCCAGCACTCGGTGGCCGCACTCCGCTCCATCGGCATTCAGCCGGATGCCCTCGTTCTTCGAAGCGATCGCCCCGTCACCGACAGCAACAAGCGCAAGATTGCGTTGATGTGTGACGTGGATGAAGCAGCCGTCGTTAACGCGGTGGACGTGCCGAGCATCTACGACATCCCCACCATGCTGCACACACAAGGACTCGACCAGTACATCGTCGAGGCACTCGAACTCAAGGCGAACGCCGTCGACTGGTCTGGCTGGGAGAAGCTGCTCACGGCCGTTCACGACCCCGCACACGAGGTCACCATTGGGCTGGTGGGTAAGTATATTGACCTGCCCGACGCATACCTCTCGGTTACCGAAGCGCTTCGCGCCGGCGGCTTCGCACACCGCATCAAGGTGAACATTCGTTGGATTCCGTCCGATGAGTGCGAGACGCAAGAAGGTGCATCCAAGAACCTTTCTGACCTTGACGGCATCTGTGTGCCTGGAGGTTTTGGCATTCGCGGCATCGAAGGAAAGCTCGGCGCACTGAAGTTTGCGCGCGAGAACCAGATCCCCGTTCTGGGTCTGTGCCTCGGTTTGCAGTGCATGGTCATCGAATACGCGCGAAACGTAGCTGGTCTCGCGGGAGCATCGTCGACCGAGTTTGACCCGGCGACACCTATTCCCGTGATCGCCACGATGGCGGAGCAGGTCGACATCATCGAATCGGGTGACATGGGCGGCACGATGCGCCTCGGTCTCTACGACGCGGCCCTGGCCAAGGGCAGCCTCGCGGCCGACCTTTACGGCTCGGAGCTCATCCAGGAACGCCACCGCCACCGCTACGAAGTGAACAACACCTACCGCGATCAGATTGCAGAGGCTGGCCTGTCGTTCTCGGGGACCTCGCCGGACGGACAGCTCGTCGAGTTC
The DNA here is from genome assembly GCA_009704705.1 of Actinomycetota bacterium. Lineage (GTDB taxonomy): Bacteria > Actinomycetota > Actinomycetes > Actinomycetales > Microbacteriaceae > RFQD01. The sequence continues at coordinate 2,234 of WLDR01000162.1, forward strand.
GTCGAATTGCCGCGCTCGGTTCACCCGTTCTACATCGCGACACAAGCGCACCCCGAACTCCGGTCGCGCCCGAACCGCGCGCACCCGCTTTTCGCCGGACTCATCGAAGCATCGTTGCAGCGCCAGCAGGCGAGCCGACTCTTCGATATCGACGAGGTCTAGATCGTGTCTGAATCGCCGCTGGCCGACGAACGCTTCAGCGTTAACGTCGTGTCGCGGGCGGTGTCGTTCAACGGTCACGTGTGGGACATTGTCACCGAACGCTTCCGCTACAACGACGACGAACTCTCACGAGATTTCATGAAGCACCCGGGTGCCGTCGCGGTGATGGCGTTCGACGACGAGGACCGCTTCATCTCGATTCAGCAGTACCGTCACCCTGTGCGACTGCGCGAGTGGGAACTGCCGGCGGGCCTGCTCGATCTCGCAGGTGAGCATCCGCTCGCGTCGGCACAACGAGAACTCGCCGAAGAAGTCGACCTTGCGGCTGCCGAATGGCACGTACTGACCGACTACTGCACGTCGCCCGGTGGTAATGACGAAGTTGTTCGCGTCTTCATCGCGCGCGGACTCACGCCGGCCGTGCACGACTTCGCACGCACGGGCGAAGAAGCCGACATGGTGCTTCGGTGGGTTTCACTCGATGATGCCGTGGATGCCGTGCTCGCCGGCCGCGTCGCGAACTCGGTCTTTCAAGTCGCCGTTCTCACTGCGCATGCGTCTCGCGAACGTGGCTGGTCGACCCTGCGTCCCGGCGACGCACCGTGGCCACAACTCGAGTGGCGCGACGAAAGCCGGTTGTGAATCTAGAGCAGGCACGCGACGCATATCTGCGGCACGTATCCATCGAGCGGGGGCTCTCGGCGAACACGATCGCCGCCTACCGGCGTGACCTCGACGCATATCTCTCGTGGCTTGGGCAACACGACGTTGTGACCGTCGAGGCAGTCAACGTTGACAGCGTGCGCTCCTACATTCAGCATCTGCACGAACGGGCAGACACCCCGTTGACGGCAACCAGCCGAGCACGTGTTCTCTCCAGTGTTCGCGGGTTCCACCGCTTCTTGCTCGATGACGGCATCGCCACGGCCGACCCAACCCTCGGGCTGACGCCACCGAAGTTGCCGAAGCGGTTGCCGAAGGCGCTGAGCATCGCCGACGTCGAGGCGCTGTTGGATGCCTGCGCTGGAGAGGACGAAGTGAGCATCCGCGACCGCGCTGTGCTCGAGCTGCTG
>WLDR01000163.1 GCA_009704705.1 Actinomycetota bacterium
CATTCAGCAGGCACAGCTCGGGGCGAAGGGTGACCTCGAAGCAATGCGCCTCGATGAAGAGTTCTTGCGGGCCCTCGAACACGGCATGCCGCCCACGGGTGGCATGGGCATGGGAATCGACCGGCTCTTGATGGCCATCACGGGGCTTGGTATTCGAGAGACAATTTTGTTCCCGCTGGTCAAGTAACTCTCTTCACAGAACGGATGGCCGGGCGACGAACCGGCGTTCAGAATCGAAATTCGTTACGCGACTAGGCTGACCTCATGGAGAACTGGTGGGTCAACGCACTCTGGTCGGTCACGCCGACAGCGATTCTCGCCGTGTTGTTTTGGCTCATCATTCGGTCGATCATGCGCGCGGACCGCACGGAGCGTGATGAGTTCGCCAAGATCGAATCAGAAGAACGCGCCAAGCGCGGAATGAACCCTAAGGGATCGGCATGATCCCCACGGAAATGGCGTATTCCTGGTCTTTTTGGCTGACAATCACGGCGCTCGCCGTTGACCTCGTCATTCGTATCGTCGCGCTCATTGTCATTCCGAGAAATCGTCGGCCTGGTTCCGCAATGGCGTGGCTGTTGGCAATCTTTTTCATCCCGTACCTCGGTGCGTTGCTCTTCTTGTTCATCGGGAGCCCGCGACTCGGACGTCGACGTCGACGCAAGCAGCAAGAAATCAACCAGTTCATTCAGGACGCCACGAAAGATATTGACCTTGTGCCAGCGGATGAGCGCTGGCCCAAGTGGCTCAAGCAAATCGTCGAACTCAACCGCACCCTCGGGGCGTTGCCCATCGTCGGCGGCAATGATGCCGAGTTGACAATCGACTACGACGACATCATCCGCCGTATCGCTGCCGACATCGACTCGGCCAAACGCTACGTGCACATTGAGTTCTACATCTTTTCTTCCGACACGGTCACGGAGCCGGTCTTCGTCGCAATGGAGAACGCAATCAAGCGCGGTGTGAAAGTGCGCGTTCTATTCGACCACGTGGCAGGCCTTCGCACGGTGAGCTACCGGGCAACGCGCCGTCGGCTGACCCGCATAGGTGCGGACTGGGATGTCATGCTTCCCTTTGCTCCGTTACAGCGAAAGTACGAACGGCCCGACTTGCGCAACCATCGAAAGCTGCTCGTCGTCGACGGCGAGACCGGCTGGATGGGATCACAAAACATCATCGATTCGACCTATCTCAAGAAGTCGAATCTCAAGCGCGGGCTGCATTGGCACGATGCCATGGTTCGACTTCAGGGGCCCATCGTGCGCGGCCTCGATGTCATCTTCTTGACGGATTGGTACAGCGAGCGCGACGAGATGCTCCCGCTAGACGAGATGCCTCTGGCCAACAGCCACGATTCTCGTGATGATTTTGACTGCCAGATTGTGCCAAGCGGTCCCGGGTTTCCGACGGAAAACAACTTGAGGTTGTTTCTCGCGTTGCTCTACACCGCCACCGAGAAAGTAATCATTACCTCGCCCTACTTCGTGCCCGACGAAGCCCTGATGTATGCCATCACGACGGCGACGCGCCGGGGCGTTCACGTGGAGCTCTTCGTGTCAGAGGAGGGCGATCAAGCTCTGGTGCATCACGCGCAGCGCTCCTACTACGAGGAACTCTTGGCCGCAGGCGTTGTGATTTGGCTTTACAAGGCGCCCACCATCCTGCATTCAAAGCACATCAGCATCGACAACGATGTTGCCGTCATCGGCTCGAGCAACATGGACATGCGTTCGTTTTCTTTGAACTTGGAAGTGTCGCTGATGGTGCGAGGCAAAGAGTTTGTGCGTCAGATGCGAGGCGTTGAGCAGCAGTACCGCGAGAACAGTCGCCAACTCACGAGCGAACAGTGGGCCAAGCAGCCGTTTTTCCGCACCGTGCTCGATGGGCTCGCCCGTCTGACCTCTGCTTTGCAGTAGCTAGACCCTCGCGGGCCGGAGGCTATTCGCCGATGTCTGTGGGGGTTCCACCCGTCATTCGAACGAGTTCGTCGTACGTCGTTTGATAGACCCACGACGGATGACCGCCGGCAGACCAGATGGTGTCGAATTGCGCGAGAAACGTGTCGACGAGCGTCGGTAGAGACGTCGCAAGCCCGACGGGGCTCACGCCCCCGATCACGTATCCGGTCGCTGCGCGCACGTCGTCGGCGTTGGCCTTCGTGATTTCAGCTCCGCCGAAAGCGGCCGACACCTTTGCTGTGTCGACGCGATGACCACCGCTCGACATCACGAGCACAGGTTTGCCGTCGGCAAGAAATACCAGCGAATTTGCGATTTGTCCACGCGTGATGCCGAGACCGTCGGCTGCGGCTTGGGCCGTGTGGGCGTTTTCGTCGAGCTGAATCGGTTCTCCGGATGCCCCGCACGCGCGGAGCCCGGCGCGAAATCGTTCGACCGATTCGGGGAAAGTGGGGGATTGCGTCATGCCAAGACTCTATGTCCAGAGGTGGGCCGGTCGCGTCGGTGCTACGCCTTCTTTTGCAGGCGAACGTAGTAGTCAACGAGATTCGCAAGACCGTCATCCCACGGTGACGGTTCTAGGCCAAAGGTGGAAGACATCGCCGAGGAATCCAGAATGAATGGCTTCGCGAACTGATAATCCGTATCGCGCAGTTCACGAATGACCGGATTACCGAGCGACGCGAGTCGAAGTGCGCCACGAGGCACGGTTGACGCCTTCACGCGCTTCACTCCCGCCGCATCGGCGATCTCGTCGACTACCTGCGCCTGAGTCTTCGGGGGGTTTGACGGTACGTGCCACGCACGGCCCCACCCGCGCTCGTCATTCGCCGCGACGATGAGCGCACGCGCCACATCTGCCGGAAAGGTCCAGGAATGTGGAGTGTCTACTTTGCCGAGGAGCTGCACGTTCTTTCCGCTGAGCACCCTCGGAACAACGCGGTCACCCATGCGACTCTGTGATCCCGAGCAGATGTAGTCCGAACCGCGCACCTCAGTAACCCGAAGGTGCCCCTTGCGGTGTAGTGCCAGAGTGTCTTGCCATGACAACAAGCGTGCGCGACCGTTTCGGAAAGTTGCTCGAAGGGGCAGCGTCTCCTTCAACGGACTCTCTGCAGGCCCATAGCCATACAGGTTCGAGGTTGTTGCCAATACGGCGCCAGCAGATTGCGCGAAGGCGTTAATCGCGCGCGTGAGGTGCGGCCACTCCCGTGACCAATGCTGGTACGGAGGATTCGCACAGTTGTAAATGACGCTCGCCTGAGGAACTTTTCCCCATAGTTCGCGAAGATTCCCGAGGTTGGCGACCACGTGCGTCGCTCCCGAAACTCGAATCTGTGGGGCTGTACGAGTGAGAACGGTGACGTCTGCGCCGTCGGCCACGAGTTGTTGGGCGAGTGACCGGCCCACGTTGCCCAAACCGATGACCACATGTTGGCCCTTGCTGACGACGATCATGAGTGGGGTCCCTCGCGCAGATTCGATGCTGTGCCACAATCTTCGC
>WLDR01000164.1 GCA_009704705.1 Actinomycetota bacterium
CTGGTGAACTCGGTCAACAACGATCGCATCGAGGGACAAAAGACGGCTGCCTACGAGGTCGTTGAGGTTCTCGGCGACGCGCCTGACTTCCACATCTTGCCGGTGGGTAACGCCGGAAACTACACCGCGTACTTTCGTGGCTACAGCGAAGAACTTGCTCGCGGTGCAACCACCAAGCTCCCGCGCATGTTCGGTTTCCAGGCGTCGGGAAGCGCACCCATCGTGCTCGGTCACGTGGTCAAGAACCCCGAGACCCTTGCCAGCGCAATTCGAATCGGCAACCCCGCATCGTGGCAGTTCGCCATCGAAGCGCGCGAAGTGACGAACGGATACTTCGGGTCCATCACCGACGAAGGCATCCTCGCTGCTCAGCGCATTCTTTCGGCTGAGGTCGGAATCTTCGTTGAACCTGCGTCGGCCATCTCCGTCGCCGGTTTGCTCGAGCGCGCTGACGCGGGCGAGATCCCGAAGGGTGCGACTGTTGTGTTAACCGTCACCGGTCACGGACTCAAGGACCCACAGTGGGCCCTCAAGCGCCCCGACGGCAGCGAGGTTTCGCCGACGAGCGTTCCGGTCAACGTCGAATCAATCGCCGAGGTGCTCAACCTCGTCAAGGGCGCCTAAGTTTCATGGCTCTCCCCGTCACCCACGTGCACGTTCGCGTGCCGGCCACCAGTGCCAACCTGGGCCCCGGATTCGACACGCTCGGACTCGCCCTCGCTCGCTATGACGAGCTCGAGGTCAGCGTGCGCGACGAGCCCGGTGCCTTTGTCGAGGTCATCGGTGTGGGTGTTGGCGAGGTGCCAACCGACGAGACCAACCTCATCGTGCGCTCCTGCGCGTATGCGTTCGAAAAACTGGGACAGAAGATGCCCGGCCTGCACCTGCGTGCCCACAACAACATTGCGCACGGTCGCGGCATGGGCTCGTCGGGAGCCGCGATCGTGGGCGGCATCATGGCGGCCAAAGGGCTTCTGAGTGGAACAGTCGAGGTGAGCGACGAGACACTGCTGCGCCTCGCGACCGATCTCGAAGGGCATCCTGACAATGTCGCACCGGCTCTGTTCGGCGGGTTGACGATTGCCTGGATGGGCGACTCTGGCCCTCGTTTCAAGAAGCTCATGGTGCACCGCGGTGTGTCGCCGCTCGTGTTTGTGCCGGAATTCACGATGTCGACCGAACTTGCCCGCTCGTTGCAACCCTCGTCGGTGCCGCACGAAGATGCCATCTTCAACGTGTCACGCTCGTCGCTGCTCGTCGCCGCTCTGACGCAGAGCCCCGAGCTCTTGTTTGAGGCGACCGAAGACAAGTTGCACCAGAACTACCGCGCCGAGGCGATGCCCGAAACCAACAAAGTGGTCATGGCATTACGTGCAGCCGGATTCGCTGCCGTGGTGTCGGGAGCAGGTCCGTCGGTACTCGTCTTGTGCAGTGACCCGAGTCAGCGCCAGGCCGCCATTGATCTCGTGGCCAAGGTGCAAGAAACCCCGTGGACGCCGCTCATGCTCGCAGTGGACTTCAAGGGTGCTACTGTTGAGACGTCCTCATCCGACGGGTAGCACGAATTCCTATTTCTAGGTTTTCCGCCCGAAGAATCGGTGTAGGGCATTTACACGAGGCGGTGCCAACCGGCTTCCCTCATCTTTACCCACAACACACATTGAGTCTGGTCCGCATGCGTTGCGTGCAACTGAGCTCACACGTGTGGGTAGCACAAAAACCATAAGGAGAAAAACATGGACGAGAACGTCACATCAGACGCCGTCACGAATTCGGGCGACGCAGCCGCCGAGACGACACCGCGCAAGCGCGTGTCGCGTCGCGCGACCACGTCGGCCGTGAACGCAGCCGATCACGCCAATGCTGGCGAGACGGGCACCACGCCAATCGCCGACGCCGGCGAGGCCGACACCGCACCCAAGCGCGGTCGCGGTCGTGCAAAAGCCAAAACGGAAGCAGAAGGTGACGCTCCCGCAGGCTCGACCGATGCTCCAGCGAACGACGGTGACTCATCCTCGGCTGGCGACAGCGACGGTGCAGACAACCAGAACGGCGAGGGCGGTTCGCGCAACTCGCGCAACTCGCGCAACCGAAACCGCAACCGCAATCAATCGGACGGCGATGGCGAGAACGGCAATCAAGACCGCCAGAACGGCCGCGGCCAAGGTCGCAACGGTCAGAACGGTTCGAACGACGACCAGAACGACGACCCACGCAATCGCAACAACCGCCAGCGTGACCGCCGCCGCGGTCGCTCGCCGTACGACGAGGCCGAGCCAGAAATCCTTGAGGATGACGTGCTCATCCCGATTGCGGGCATCCTCGACATTCTCGACAACTACGCCTTCGTGCGCACGTCGGGCTACCTGCCCGGCCAGAACGACGTCTACGTCTCGCTGAACCAAGTCAAGAAATACGGACTGCGCAAGGGTGACGCCGTCGTCGGCGCCATCAAGCAGCCTCGCGAAGGCGAGAGCCAGGGCCGCCAGAAGTACAACGCGCTCGTCAAGGTTGACTCGGTCAACGCGATGACCGTGGAGCAGGCAATCGCTCGCGTCGACTTCAACGACCTCACGCCTCTGTACCCTCAGGAGCGTCTGACGCTCGAGACCGAGCCGACCAAGGTCACCGCTCGCATCATCGACCTCATCGCCCCGATTGGGAAGGGCCAGCGTGGCCTGATCGTTGCTCCGCCCAAGGCAGGCAAGACGATCATCCTCAAGCAGATTGCCGACTCGATCTCACAGAACAACCCCGAGGTTCACCTCATGGTGGTTCTCGTCGACGAGCGCCCCGAAGAGGTCACCGACATGGAACGCAGCGTCAAGGGAGAAGTTATCGCCTCGACGTTCGATCGTCCGGCAGAAGACCACACGGTTGTTGCCGAACTTGCCATCGAGCGCGCGAAGCGTCTCGTCGAGCTCGGTCAAGACGTTGTTGTGCTGCTCGACTCGATCACTCGACTCGGTCGCGCGTACAACCTGGCTGCGCCCGCATCTGGCCGCATTCTCTCTGGTGGCGTTGACGCCGCTGCGCTCTACCCACCCAAGAAGTTTTTCGGTGCTGCGCGCAACATCGAGAACGGCGGCTCGCTCACCATCATCGCAACCGCTCTCGTGGAGACCGGTTCCAAGATGGACGAGGTCATCTTCGAAGAGTTCAAGGGCACCGGCAACATGGAGCTCCGCCTGTCGCGTTCACTCGCCGACAAGCGCATCTTCCCGGCCGTCGACGTGAACGCTTCGGGTACGCGCCGCGAGGAAATGCTGATGGGTGCTGACGAGGTCAAAGTCTCGTGGAAGCTCTGTCGCGCACTCGCCGGTCTCGACACGCAGTCGGCTCTCGACGCTGTGCTCAGCAAGCTGAAAGAAACCTCGACGAACGTTGAGTTCTTGATGCTGATGAGCAAGGCGCAGAACATCGGCGGCGTTTCGACCAA
>WLDR01000165.1 GCA_009704705.1 Actinomycetota bacterium
ATCGCCGGAGGCGTTGCGATGATGATCGCTGGTCTGGCGGGATTCTTGCCACTCCCTTTTTCTGTTGCCACAACCGTGCTCGGCGTTGGCGCGCTGGCGATGCTCGTGTGCGTCTCGCATGCCGGCGTTGTCGGAGTTCGCGCGGCAAAAGCGTTCGGTGGGTAGCGAGAGGCCTAACGAACCGGCGTCACTTAGTCTTTCGTGAAATCTGAGGCTTCAGGTCGCGAACCTGTTCGAGCAACTGGGCGATGACCTTGTCTTGCTCATCAAGATGAGCCCGGATGCGCGCCGACTCCTCGAGCAGAGCACCGGCGTCTTTATAGGTGGCGAGCGAACGCGCATCCGACGCCTTGGCCTGGATGTTCTGCCCCACGATGATGATCGGCAACAAGACCAGCTGCAAGAAGGTCTGCGCAATCCACGCAACAATCACGATCGCGTTGCCGCTCGACAGTGCTGCCGGAAGACTCACGAGCGTTAGCGCGACGAACACATACGCAGCCCACATTGTTCCGACCGACTGTGTGATGCGAAGGCCAATGCGCTCATTCAGGCGTTGCAGCCGATGACCACGGCGGCGGCGTGGCTTGTGGTGAGCGTGCGTAACGACCGGACCCTCCGCCTCGCGTTCGGTGACGCGATCGTGCGGGGTGTAGTTGTCTTTCGCTGGCATGACGTGCTCCAGAGTCGGTGGTCGAGCCCAGCTGGGCATCGATTACAGGCTAAGCGACGTCGGGCATAGATGAGCGGTCGTAGTATCGCAATATGCGCAATTCACGTGGTCGTTCTTTTACGGCGCTCGGCGCGCTGTCACTCCTCGCCGGAGTGATGCTCTGGGCCGAGCCAGCAGTTGCTGCCATCACTCCAACTCCCGATGTCAGCTTGAGCTTGCCTGTGGGGACAAGCCCGTGGGACGTCGAAGAAGGACCGGATGGTCGCCTCTACGTCACCGACACCAACAACGGTGTCGTACTCGCTTACCCCCTAGACGCGACGGCAACAACGCAACCGGTCGCAACATTCCACGTCAAGGATTCGAGCCTGGCGGGCATCGCAGCGGTTGGCCTCAGTTTTGCTCCGGACGGACGAATGTTCGTAACGAACGGCTTGGGTGGCACGGTCTTTTCGTTCAGCGCGGCGGACGTGCTGAACGTGGCCGGCGATCATGATGTCGTTGCCGATGCAACGACTTTCGTCATCAACAGCACCGTACTCGACGTGATGTTCCACAGCACGTATATGTACGTCTTCGCCTACGACCTCGATGAAATCTGGGTTTACGACATGACGAGCAACCTGCTTTACATGTTCGTGCAAAGCACGACAGGGCTGAATTTTCCGACGACGGGAGTTGTGGTCGGAGACCAACTCGTCGTTTCGAATAATCACGGGATCGCCGACGGCAGTGGCATGTTGTCGTGGCTCCCCCTCGCTTCCATTGAAGGACAAGGCAGCACGACGGCGGCGCCGGGATTGAATGTCCCCGAAACCAAGCGCATCGACAGCCTCGCGTCTCTCTCAAACTTCACCGATTACGTCGCTAAAGACTGCAACGACAACTTGATTGTCACAAACTACGGTGGCTACCCGGCACCCATCTACGTGAACAAGTTCTCACCCGATGCAACGATTGATTCAGCCCCGATTGACAGCATCACGGGTGACGGCACGGAATTGGCGACCGCCGAAGGCGTCGAGGTCGACTCACACGACCACGTCTGGGTTGCACAAACGAGTGGTGCGGTTCTGAGGTTTGACTCGTTCGCCGATCAGTGCGACGCGGCTGCCCTGCCCAACACGGGCGAGAATTCGAATACCGCATGGTCAGCTGTTGTCGGTGCGCTTGTCCTCGGCGTTGCCGGGGTCACGCTTCTGCGCAACCGTCGTCGCGCTTAGAGCGCGTTGTAGGTTGCTCGCCCAGCAATAAACGTCGCAGCAACGTTCATGTTGCGAAGCGTGTCGACGTCGGCATCGAGCGGATCTGCGTCGACGAGAACGAGGTCGGCAACTTCACCCACGGCCACACGCGTGCGCGTCGACGCGTCGAGTGCCTCTTGCGCCGAGATTCGCTGTTCGGGATGCCATGACTCACGCCCATCTCGTGACCGGTAGACCGCCGACGCGATGGCAAACCACGGGTCGAGCGGCGCGACCGGTGCATCCGAACCAAACTGAAGCACTCCGCCGTTGTCGAGAATCGTGCGGTGGGCAAATGTGAAGTCGTGATGGCCAGCCCAGAGTTCCTCCGCGCCATCGCGGTCATCCATCGCGTGTTCGGGTTGCATGCTTGCGATCACCCCAGACTTCGCCAGACGAACCGCGTCTTCGGCGGTGAGTTGTTGAGCGTGCTCCACAGAGCCCTTCGCCTTCGTAGCGGCAAAAGCATCCAGCACGATTTCATTCGCGTGATCACCGATAGCGTGCACGGCCATTTCGATGCCGACCGCCCACGTTTTCGCCATCACCGCGACCAACTCCGAGAGCGGGATGTTCAACACACCATGCGCGTCTGGGCCAGTCATGCCCGGGTAGGGGTGGTGACAATAGGCCGTGCGCGACCCCATGGCTCCGTCTGTGATGATCTTGTGACGACCAAAGCGCAGTAGTCCGCCGGTCGACGCAATGACGTCGCCCGTGCGTAACCCGGCTTCAATCGCCCGGTCGAGATCAGGGGTGTAGAAGCAGCCCTCGACGCGCAGAAAGTCGTTGCCATTGCTGATGCGGCGTCGCCACTGATCGGGTGTCCACGCGGCAAACTCGAGGTCGACGATCCCGACGACTCCGCGGGCGGCTGCCTGGCGAGAAGCTTCGAGAACCGCGTCATCACCAACCGCCGCGTCGACAGCATGAATCTGCACCTCGACGTCGAACGCATCATGTTCAACGAGATACCCGGTCGCGTGCCCTTCGTAGCCATACTTCTTCAACCCGGCGGTGTTGAGCCACACGCTGTGGCGATCCGCCGAAATGAGGGCAACGGCCCGGTCGCCGGTCACCGCATCGAGAATCGAGAAGTGGGGACGAACCGACCACTGGCTCGGGCGAAAATCTCGACCGACCATGTCGCCGTCGTTGTTGCGCATCCATTGGCCGACAAAATCGGCCATCTGCGCTGTCGACCCGATGTGCTCGACGTTAACTTGCGTCAACGTCAGTGCCCAGTTGGTGAAGTGCGTGTGGGCATCCCACAGGCCCGGAATCACGAAGCGCCCACCTGCGTCGATGACGTCGGCCTCGGAGTCGCGCAATTGAATTGCGGTGGTGCCGCCGACGAACTCGATATCTGTGATGAGTCCTGCGTTGTCAATGTGGATGTTGACGATGCTGCCGAGCAACCCTCGATCACCGGGAATTCGGGCGTTTGCAATCGTCAGCGACATGGCTCAAGTCTGACATGAGGGGCACCAATACAACTTGCGGTTTTGCATATCGGCGAG